>CANDQP010000128.1 GCA_947388185.1 uncultured Dorea sp.
ATTATGTGCCGTGCTATGGAAGATATGAGGAATCAGACATTGAAAGAGGGAATGATAAATGTTGCAAAGAAAATGTTGGAAGATGGAACAATAACGCTTGAAAAGATTGCGGAATTTGTCGGTCTTTCTGTTGAAGAGGTCAAAAAAATAAAAACAGACCAGAATATTCCTTTAGGATAAGTAATGTAGAGTGAGGTGAAAATAAATGTTTGGAGATTTGATGTACATGATGATGATTGAGAAAAGCAAGACCTATAATAAAATGACAAAACAGGTAGTTATGGAACACGTTGAGAACATAAGAAAGCTGGACGATGAGGGAAAGCTGGAAATCTGCGGTGTCTTTAAAGGCTATCCGGGAATGGCAGGTATGTATATCCTAAAAACAGAGAGCCGTGAAGAAGCAGAAGAAATTTGCAAAGCAGAGCCGCTGGTTATGGGAGGATATGCAACCTACAAATTAGTCGGTTTACAGATTGCAAACCGGGAAAATAATTACTTGCTGTAATTACGAAAAGGAACAACACTGGGGCAAATAGAATTTGGTTTATATGAAAACGGAATCCAAGACAGGAAATCAAGAAAAGGTTTCCTGTCTTGGATTCCGTTTTACTTGCCGGTATATAGATATTTTATATATTCAGCTGCCATATCCATCCGCGGAGAATTCTTGATCACGCCGAGATACACGTCGCCGTCAAAACCTGCCCTTTTAAAAAGACCTTTCTGTGACACAAGGAGCCCCATAGGGAATTCATCTGTCACAGCCTGATAAGACAGGGAACGGTCAAGCATGATATCATCTGCATTATCTTCCAGTATGACTGTGTTGGCTGCAACATATGGTTTGCATTCTGCCATGGTCTCAGGATCTAACTCCCGAAGCAGTTCTTCTATATTGCATAGATACCCGTTTTGTGAAAATGCATCAAAGGCTTCCTTATTCATGAGTACGACGTCTAACTTCTCATCGTCTATGGAAGCGACTGTTTTTATACGTGAAGCATAGGTATACTCATGGTTGGGATCATCAGGGGTATCTGTGAGATATAATCCGGTATATAATCTCAATTCTTTTTTAGAAGAATCGGCATCCAGGAAATCCAGGAATCCATAACTCAATTCATCGGTGAACGGTTCGCTTGCTGAAACATTCACAAGACCGGCATAAAGCAAGGTTTCTTTTCTGGTAAAATGTCCATATACCGTATAACTGATAATGTATAAGAAGATCAGGCAGATGATTGCCGGCAGTTTATAATAATCCCAGATGTACTGTATTTTTTGTTTTCCGTGAAGATAGTTCAGGCATGTGTTCATATTTTTCACTCTTCCTCGCAGTCTGTATTACTGCAGGTCAGGTACTGTGCCTGCATGGTCTTCGGTCTTTTCCTGACAGAGATTCAGGATATTGGACAGCAGACAGGAGCAAAGCAGTGCGCATAAGCCCTCCCCGAAAATAACTGCCGGGGTGAAGATGCGGACTACGATCAGCAGCATAACGAAGTAAATAACTGCCATCAATGCCGTACAGAACAGGAAACGGACGCCGATAAACAATGCATTTTTGAACATAGCGACGATCGTGTTGTCGAATCTTGCAAGGAGAGGGAAAATGTACATCAGGATAATGGCATAGGCGGCCGCCGCGACGCAGAAGACTGCCGTGCAGAGTGTCCAGAATACATTTTCGAACCGCATGTGATACAGGACGTATCCGTCGATGCCAAGGATGATCCCAAAAGCAAGCAGAATCAGCCATATTACAGTTCCTTGTCTGAGATTCTCTTTAAAAGAGTGAAAGAAAGCCTTCGTAATACTGCCTTCTTCGTTTTTTGATATTTTCAGCGTGACGTAAAAAAGTGCGGTGGTAGACGCGCCGATCGTTACGATCGGAATACTGCAGATGAACCACAGGATGTTCAGATAGACGCTGTATACGATCTTGTTGATGAATTGCAGTACCGGACCGTCAAGATTAAATAAATGATTCATAATATCCTCCTCGTATTGTTGATAGTTAGCGCCGGGAATCCTGCGGTCGGATTAGTTTTCTGTAGATTCCCGATAGATCAGGCTGGTTTCTGTATGCACAGTGCGGTAATTCAAAGAGGGTTCATTGATCCGGGTCATCAATAGATTCACCGCTGAGAACCCCATGATCTGGCTGTGTATGTGAATGGTGGTAAAAGCGGGCGTAACGATCTTAGACTCAGGCGAATCATCAAAACCACACAGCCATACGTCGTCCGGAACAGAATAGCCGGATTTTTTCAATGCCTGAAGAACATCCAGGGCGACAAAGTCATTGGCACATAAGAATACTTCGGGCAAATGGGAAACTTTCCGGAAGCATTCTGCCAGATATTCCTGATAATCTTCAGAAGACAGATTGTGCATACCTTCTTTATTTTCGGCGATGCAGTATTCGTCCGGACAGGAAAGCCCCGCAAGATACATGGCATTCCGGTATGCCATATACCGTTCAAAGAAGGATTGGCAATGCATATAATCCCCGATGAATCCAATCTTCGTTTTTCCGCGCCGTGCCATCTCTCCTATAAATAAATAAATCCCGGATTGATTATCCATACACAGCAGGTCTGCTTCCAAGGGATTTTTTAAGCAGGTCACCGGCGCGTCTACAAATAAGATAGGAAGTCCCAGGCCGCAGAGCATCTGATCGTATTCATAATTAAACATCTCGATACAGATAATTCCGGCAGTCCGCTCCTGAGAAAAGGAGGCGGGAAGCTTCATATTATCCAGTTCTTCGGTAAGCAGCCGGTGCATGGTAAGGCTGTAGCCCAATCCGGCAAGCTCTTTCTGGAATTTATCCAGCATGACGATTGCAAAATGGTTCCCTCCCACGAAATTGGTGAGAAATACTGCGATCTCCGTCTTCTCTTTTGGTGCGGGAATGGAGAGGACGGAGCTTCCTGGTTTGGCGGCTGTCACATAAGAAAACTGCTTGTAGCCCATCTCCATAGCTTTTTTCAATACCTTATCCCTGGTGGCGTCGGCGAGGACGCCGGTGTTGTTGATCGCTTTTGAGACAGTGTTGCGGGAAATGCCAAGCTCGTCGGCAATGTCCTGGATTGTAACTCTGTTGCTCATAAACTCCTCCTTTCTATATATGAGTGATTTGCACATTCAATAAAATTCGTTTGAAAAGCTATTTCTAAATTCTATAACTATTATAATGCACAAATTAAAATGTGTCAAATGTAAAAATTCATAATTTTTAAAATAATTTATAACTTCGGAATACAAAATAATATTGTTCGGAGTGCTGTATGAAAATAAAAATGTAAAAATAAAAGTATACAAACTGTAAAAAAATATTGACTAAATGTAAAATGAGTGATATAAATATATTATACAAATCTCATGTGAATGTAAAATAAAAATTTTACAAATGCACAAATAAGTAAAGAAAGGAGAATTAGAAAAGACATGAGAGAAAACAAGTGTAGAAGATGGAGGGATTTGACAGAAAGGAGGATGTTATGACAATGAATTCAAAAACTGTTTCAAATGTAAAGCAGGGAGGCAAAGGCACGGGACTTCACAATTCCCTGGTGTATATCAGGCAGCATTGGCAGCTTTACGTGATCTTCATGATGCCGGCATTGTTATTGACACTGATTTTCAAGTATGCGCCTATGAGCGGTATCCTGATCGCGTTCCAGGATTACAATCCATTTAAGGGAGTTTCCGGAAGCGAGTGGGTAGGGCTTAAGCATTTTACAAGGTTCTTATCATCCCCGGATTTCATGAGATATCTGGTCAATACATTGAAGCTTAGCGTATACAGCCTGCTGTGGGGCTTCCCGGTTCCGATCATACTGGCGCTTCTGCTGAACCGGATACAGAGTGCGGGGATCAAGAAGAAGATACAGCTGGTGCTTTATCTTCCCAACTTCGTATCTGTTATCGTACTCTGCGGTATTGTGAGGATCTTCCTCTCTGTGACTGGTCCTGTGAATCTGTTAATGGGAACGGATATTAATTTCATGACCATGCCGGAGGCATTCCGTTCGATCTATATCATCAGCGGTATCTGGCAGGGCGCCGGATGGGCGTCCATCATGTATACGGCATCCCTTTCTAACGCAAGCCAGGAACTCCGCGAGGCGGCGGTCATGGACGGCGCGAATATCTTACAGCAGATCAGGGCGGTGGAATGGCCGGCGATCAAAGATATGGTTGTGATCCAGTTCATCCTGCAGGCAGGAAATATCATGAGCATCGGTTTTGAGAAGGCATATGCCCTGCAGACGGACCTGAACCTTCCGGCGTCAGAGATCATCGCCACCTATGTGTACAGAAAAGGTCTGATCGACGGGGATTACAGCTTTTCAACCGCGGTAGGCCTGTTTAACACGGTCATCAATGTCATCCTTCTGCTCGTCGTGAATAAGATCGTGGCGAAGATGAATGACGGACAGGGAATCTAGGAGGTGCACATAAGATGAATAAGAAAAAAATCACAAGATATTCGGGACAGGATAAGGCGCTTTTGACGATCGGATACATACTGCTGGGATTATTCGTGATTGCGATCATCGTGCCGATGGTTTATATTATTGTCGCATCCTTCATGGATCCCATTACGCTGCAGAATAAGGGGATTACCTTTGATTTCAGTAAATGGACGGCGACGGCGTATGAACGTGTCATGACAAACAGTCAGATCTGGATCGGATTTAAAAATGCGGTCATATATTCTGTAGTGTTTACGGTTGTGTCTGTAGTTGTAACGCTTCTGGCGGCTTATCCGTTGTCGAGGGCGGATTTTAGAGGAAAAGGGTTCTTCAATGTCATTTTCATAATTACCATGTTCTTTGGGGGCGGCTTGATTCCTACGTATCTGGTAGTCAGTAATCTGGGGCTTGTGGACAGTATGTGGGCAGTCATTCTTCCGGGGGCTTTCAGTGTGTGGAATATGACCATTGCAAGAACCTATTACAGGGGAATCCCCCAGGAGCTCCGTGAGGCGGCGGATGTAGACGGGGCAAGCGAGCTTACCTTTTTCTTCAAGATCCTGCTTCCTGTCTGTACGCCTGTCATCGCCGTGCTTGTACTGTGGCAGTTTGTCGCCATGTGGAACAGCTACTTTGACGCAATGATCTACTTAAATGATTCTGCAAAACAGCCTCTGCAGCTTGTCCTGCGTTCCATCTTGATTCAGAACCAGCCGGAGTCCGGTATGATCGCGGATATGCAGAGCACGGCGGCGCGGGCGCAGCTTGCAGAGCTTCTGAAATACGCAACCATTATTATTTCCAGTTTACCGCTTCTGGTCATGTATCCGTTCTTCCAGAAATATTTTGACAGCGGAATCATGGCAGGCGCCGTAAAAGGATAAGCGGAATTGCTTGCTTGAATGGTTGCAGACGGTTATAATAAGAAGGAGGCAGACGATGAGAAATAGATTGAGTGACAGATTGGGAAATGGATTCGGATATAAGTCCGGACGCAGGTATGGAAAGCGAACCGCGGCTTTAGCGCTTGCAATGTGCATGTCGGTTTCCCTTGCAGGATGCGGAGGTAAGGTAAAGATTAATGACGGTACGTTCCGGCCGGTGGATGAGGCGGAGTTGGAATTTCCGCTTAAGGAAAAGACGACTCTGACGGGTATGATCAGTTATCCGGCAAATACGGAATCAGAGCCGAATAACCGGACGATTTTTAAGCGTCTGCAGGAGCAGACCAACGTGGAGATTGACTGGACGGCGATACAGTCCGATCAGTGGCCGGATAAGATCTCCTTGAACATGTCGGATCCTAATAAGCTGACGGACTTTATCTTTTCGGCGGATTTTACAGACAGCAATCTGTTGAAATATGCGGATTATGGAGCGATTATCCCGGTGGAGGAATATATTGACGCCTATATGCCGAATCTGAAAGCGGCTTTTGACAAATATCCGGAATACCGGACGATGTGTACGGATGTAAACGGGCATATCTGGGCTTTGCCGTGGATCGAGCAGCTTGGTTCCGGCAAGACGGCAATACAGAGCGTCGGGAACATGAGCTTTATCAATAAGAAATGGCTGGATTTTCTGGATCTTGAGATTCCGGAGACGGTGGATGAATTCGAAGAGGTATTGATTGCATTTCGGGATAATGCGTCAGAGCTTCAAAAGAAATTCGGGATTGAAGGGAGCATTATTCCCATGTCCTGTATGGTGAATAGTGGTAACGAGGATATGGGGATCCTGATCAATGGTTTCGGTGAAGGATACGGGGATGTTGATAAGGATAAGAATAATGGCAGGCATATTGTGGTGACGGATGATCAGGAAGTGATCTGCTGCGCCACGCAGGAAGGCTATAAAGAAGGAATCGAGTGGCTGCATAAGCTGTACGAGGAAGATCTGATCGATCCGGAAGCGTTTACACAGGAATGGTCTACCTATGTATCGAAGGGTAAGTCCGGGCGTTACGGCGTATGTTTTAGCTGGGATGTAGGGAACATCGACAACTTGAAGGACTGGGTTCCGCTTCCGGTCCTGACGGCAGATACGCGGAACCTGACGCCTGAGAACGGCTCATTCACCAGCGGATTCAACCGGGGACGCTGCGTGGTAACCTCTGTGGCAGAGAATCCGGCGCTGGTATGCGCATGGCTGGATCAGATGTATGCGCCGCTGCAGTCTCCGCAGAACAACTGGGGAACATATGGTGAGGACGATGATTTTGATATCTTCGAGATGGGCAAGAATGCCGACGGTGAGGATATGTTAAAGCATGCGCCGTTAGGCGACGCGTCCCCGGTAGAGGTAAGAGAGGCGGAAGCAGTAGGAGGTCCGCTTGCCATCCTGGATGAATATTATGACGTGTATGTGACCTGTCCGGACGACGCGCAGTACCGTCTGGACTGGATCAAGGAGTACTATACGCCTGATATGAATAAGGAGTATGTATATCCGAATATTTTCATGAGCCGAGAGGATACGGAGAAGTTCTCGAACTTGCAGGCAGATATCCATAAGGAGATCAAGGCGAAGAAGGCGGATTGGATCATGAATGGCTTTACGGATAAGGATTGGGAAAAATATCTGGATAAGCTCGAGGCATATGGACTCAGTGAATATCTGGAGTTATTCCAAAAGTATCTGGATTCGTATAATGCAAGTATGGCAGGAAATAATAAGTAACCTGAATTGTAATCAGGATTGGAGAAATAATTAAGAGAGGAAGAAAGAGTTATGACAAGTCAGACATTACGTGAAGCAAGAAAATATGAAGAGACTTCCGAGAAATTGATCGGTAAAGAGGAGCGTCCCGATTTCCACCTGACTCCACGTACAGGCTGGATGAATGACCCCAATGGCTTTTCGTATTATAAAGGCAGGTATCATTTGTTTTATCAGTATTATCCTTATGAATCGAAGTGGGGCCCTATGCATTGGGGACATGCGGTAAGCAGCGACTTACTCCATTGGGAATATCTTCCTTGCGCCCTTGCGCCGGACGAGGCGTATGACAGGGACGGAATTTTCTCCGGAAGCGCGGCGGTACTGCCGGACGGGAGGCAGCTGCTGATGTATACCGGCGTGTTAAAGGAGCATCAGGAACGCGATATCTACCGG
Source organism: uncultured Dorea sp. (assembly GCA_947388185.1). GTDB lineage: Bacteria > Bacillota > Clostridia > Lachnospirales > Lachnospiraceae > Sporofaciens. The sequence goes on from CANDQP010000128.1 coordinate 7,605, forward strand.
GAAGTGCAGACACAGTGCATGGCTGTGGGCGACGGGATCGACTATGAGAAATATGAACAGAATCCTGTGCTGGATCAGCGGGATATACCAGAGGGCAGCAGCCGTTTTGATTTCCGTGATCCTAAGATGTGGATGAAAGCCGACGGGACCTATGCCTGTGTCGTAGGGAACCGTCCGGCGGATGGAAGCGGGCAGATTCTGTTGTATGAGAGCGCCGACGGATTTCAGTGGAAGTTTAAAAGCATACTTGTCTCCAATCATGACCGTTTCGGGAAGATGTGGGAGTGTCCGGATTTCTTTGAGCTGGACGGAAAGTGGGTATTGCTTACAAGCCCGCAGGATATGCTCCCGGAAGGGTTCGAATATCACAATGGAAATGGGACGCTCTGCCTGATCGGTGATTATGATGAAGAGAACGGCAGTTTTAAGGAAATGCAGAATCAGTCTGTTGATTATGGGATTGATTTTTATGCGCCGCAGACTGTAGCGGCGCCGGACGGCCGCCGGATTATGATCGGATGGATGCAGAACTGGGATGCATGTGGGATCCGTTCGCCGGAAGAGCCGTGGTTTGGCCAGATGAGCCTGCCAAGGGAATTGTCTCTAAAAGACGGCAGGTTATACCAGAGGCCGGTCAGAGAGTTTAACGCTATGCGGCGTAATAAGATAGAATATACGGATGTAGCGGTTTCAGGAGTGGTGAAGCTTGACGGGATCAAGGGAAGAAAGGTAGATATGGAGCTGACAGTCCGTCCGGAAGGCGGGCAGGAGCTGTATCAGAAATTTGCCGTTCGTTTTGCCCAGGATGATACATATTATACTTCCCTTAGCTTCCGCCCCAGGGAGTCGATCCTTAAGGTAGATCGGAAGTTCTCCGGTTCCAGAAGGGCAATCATCCATCAGCGGCGCAGCCTGGTAAATACTGCGGACGGCGAATTGAAGCTAAGGATCATACTGGATCGTTTCAGCGTAGAAGTCTTCGTAAATGACGGAGAGCAGGTGATGTCGGCTGCTATGTATACCAGACAGGAGGCGGATGGGATATCATTTTTTGCCGATGGAACTGCCAATATAGATGTTGTGAAGTATGA
>CANDQP010000129.1 GCA_947388185.1 uncultured Dorea sp.
TACCGCGAAGACGGGTATCATTTCGCGATCAATGATTTCCAGTTTACGCCGAAGTATTTCAGTATGCTGGAGTATGTAGATTACATAAAGCTGGATATATCCGCGGATATGGATGATACGCAGAAGAGATCCATCGCCAATGTGGTGGATATGGCGCACGGATTCCAGAAGAAATTCATCGCAACGGGTGTGAACAGCAAGGAAGCGTATGACTGTGCGGTGGAACTGAATGCGGATTATGTGGAGGGAAGCTATATCTCCGGGGCTACGATTACGAAGACGAACAAGATGGATTTCATGCAGGGGAACCTGTATCAGCTCATCATTGAGATTACGAAGGATGAGCCGGATGTGGAGATCTTAGAAGAGACGATCACCAGGGATGCGGCGCTGACCTATGCGCTTCTTCGGATGGCGAATTCGGCGTATTTCGCGGTGCATCATGAGACGACGTCTGTCCGTCAGGCGCTTGTGCGTGTCGGTATCAGCCAGTTGAAGCAGTGGATCTATCTGTTAAGCTTCGAAGATAAGGAGAATTCGTCGGAAGAACTTCTGAAGACTTCTTTCATGCGTGCGAACTTCGCGTCTGCATTGGTGAAGAAGCTTAAGAATTTCGTGATCAATATGTCAGATGCTTATCTTATGGGCATGTTCTCGACTCTTGAGTACATGATCGACGCGCCGATGGTAGAGATCCTTGAGGATATCCCGATCGTGGAAGAAGTGAAGACGGCGCTGGTGACCAGGGAAGGCCAGGCGGGACGCCTGTATGAGCTGATCCTGTGTTACGAGAAGGCTGAATGGGCGGAGATCAAAGAGATCGCCGAGGAACTGGGACTTAAGACGAACGAGATGGCTCAGATATATATGGATTGTGTGGAAGAGGTCAACAATATCTGGGAAAATGTTGTCGGCATGAGTGAGAATGAGTAGATTCTGATTTGAAAATAGGTAGGTGGATGTTATGGTAGGAGGAATCTCGGCTGTGAATCCATATGTGGGACAGTATGCCGGGTATGTTCGTTCGAGAGCAGCCATGCAGGGTGCACGGAGCGTAGATGCGGTATCACGGAGCGCTTACGGGCAGCCGGTGCAGGGCGTCAGAGGTGTTGGAGCGGTAACGCCGGTATCGGGTGTGCCGGCTGGCCGGGAGGTTAACGGTGCGAGTACGGTTCCTGCGCCGGGTGTGTCTGCCGGGCAGGGAGCAGGAGCCGCGGCGAGAGCGATGGCAGGTCAGAGAGTCGGCGTTGTGTCAGGAGTGATGGCAGGCCAGCGGATCGGAGCCAGCGGTGCGGTTCGGGGCGCCAGTCCGGATACGCCGGTGGAGGCTGTGAGTCCGATCCGTCCTGTAAGCGCCGACAGGACCAATGGCGTCGCGTATACGATCCCGTTCCTGCGCAAGGGCATGGACCCTGCGGAGTTGGCGGTGCGTATGCGGATCCAGTATGCAGATCCGCAGGCAGCTGAAGCAGAATCCGGTGCGGCAGGTGCACAGAAGGTGTCGGAGGAGGCTGAGTGTCAGACTTGTAAGGAACGGAAGTACCAGGATGGTTCAGATGATGCGGGCGTCTCCTTCAAGACTCCTACACATATATCACCGGATCAGGCGGCTTCGGCCGTGAAGGGCCACGAGATGGAGCATGTGGTGCGGGAGCGTGCGGCGGCAGAGCGTGAGGACAGACGTGTAGTGAGCCAGTCGGTTACGATGCACACGGCGATCTGTCCGGAATGCGGCAGAGTCTATGTATCGGGCGGCACGACAAGAACTACGACGGCTTCTCAGCCGGATCCGGCTGAGGATATGCAGCAGCAGGCAGGAAAGCAATTTTCTCCGGCCGCATAGGGACCAAAATACATTTTGGCTCTAACGACATAATATATATCAGACAATGATGAAGAGAGGGAGTTATCCATGCGAAAGAGTATCAATAAGATGGTGGGGATTCGGGTGGCGACTACGGTGACTGCCGTGCTCATCTATAGTTTTGCAGTGACTGCGAATATCTTTGTGATCAAAGATACACAGAAGGACAGTATTGAGGCGACGGCATTGCTGGACACGATCCAGAAAGCAGAGGTGGCGCATTACAAGTGGTCTGCCGGACTGAGTAATGCATTGTATGCGGGAAAGGAATTTACCGGAAGTATAGATCCTACAACCTGTGCCCTGGGACAGTGGCTCTATGGCGAGGCGAACACAGAGGATGAAAAGGTACTTGGGCTTAGAGAACAGTTAGAGCCTCTTCATAAGGAACTTCATGAGTCCGCCAGTTATGTGCTGGATCTGCTGAAGACGGATCCGAACCGTGCACAAGATTATTACCAGAATACGATTCAGACGAATCTGACTACGTTGGTCGGATATCTGGACCAGGTTGTAGAAGAGGGAACGATATTGAAGGATGAGTGCGCTGAAAGTATGGAGACGACGCTCCATATTGTGCAGATCGTATCTGGTATCTGCTTCTTCCTGGCGCTTATATTCCTGATGAGCCTGGTATGGTATGTACTCAAGCAGATCGTGAAGCCGATGGTATATATCAGCAATCAGGTACGTCCGCTTCAGGAGGGCAAGCTTGAGCTTGATCTGGATTATGAGGCGAACAATGAGCTGGGTGAACTGGCAAGCGTGATCAAGAATTCTATGGAAGTGATCCAGGGATATGTAGAGGATATCAACCGTATCATGGGGCAATTGGCGAGAGGAGACTTCAACGTCAGCACTTCCGAGGATTTTATCGGTGATTTCCGTTCTATTGAGGAATCTATTAACAGCTTCACTGCGACGATGTCTTCTGCACTTGGAAGCATCGGAAGGGCTGAGCGTCAGATCTCCGGCAATGCGGAGCAATTGTCAAGCGGATCTCAGTCATTGGCACAGGGTGCAACCGAGCAGGCAAGCGCTGTAGAACAGCTCTACGCAACGTTAGACGAGCTGTCCAAGAATGCGTCCAAGAATGTTGAGATGGCGAACAACGCACGTGAGAACGCCCGCCTGACAGGCGAGCAGGTTACGGTCAGCGGCCAGCAGATGGAAGAGATGGTTGCGGCTATGAAGGATATCACGCAGGCGTCCCAGAAGATCGGTGAGATCATCAAAACCATCGAAGACATTGCGTTCCAGACGAATATCCTGGCGCTGAATGCGGCGGTAGAGGCGGCGCGCGCAGGATCGGCAGGTAAGGGATTCGCTGTTGTCGCGGATGAAGTCAGAAGCCTTGCGGCACAGTCGGATGAGGCTGCCAAGGAGACGAAGGAATTGATCGAGGATTCTGTACATGTGACTGAGAAGGGAAGACACATTGTCGACGAGGTATCGGTGACATTGGCTAAGACGCTGGAGCTTGTGACGGAGTCTAACAGTGCGATCAGCTCGATTACCGAGGCGATTAACGGTGAAGCGGAATCCATCAAGCAGGTAACGGACGGGATCAGTCAGATCGCGGATGTTGTTCAGACGAATTCGGCGAGCAGCCAGGAGTCGGCAGCGGTCAGCGAGGAATTGTTCGATCAGGTTCGGCTGCTGAGAGAAGAGACCGGAAAATTCCGGCTTAAGAATGGAAGATAGAAGATGAGATATAAGCACCGCCCCAATCCATGGAGAATGGATTGGGGCGGTGTTTTAAGATAAAAATTTATTGATGGAATAAAGCCACAATCTCTCGAACCTCTTCTACAGAAATATTACATTCAGAGGCAATCGCTTCATTGGAAAGATGCTGTGAATGCAGACGGCATACATTGCTGGCCAGGCGGATTCCGCTATTTCTTGCACTGCTCATATTCGTATTATAATCCTTCAAGGCCTTCTCACGAGCCTCGTATTCCAGACGCTTCAGATCATCCGCACTTAACTTCTGCAACGCCTCATAAGCTTCTCCAAAATATTCACTTGTCTGTGCCATAAGCTTAAACTCCTTTCTGTTCTTACCGCTAAAGAAACGCATCCACTGAACGATATCCTCCTCTGACGGGATTTCCTTAGGAAGCTTCTTAAGTTCTAAGATCTGTAACTCCATCTTATCATTGTAAAGCTCATTATCGTCATCATCACGAAAATGTATCGTACGATAGCACTTCTTATCCTCCGGGAAACGGATAAAATCCAGAATACTAACATGAATACACTTCTGTAACATTCCATAGGAATCGCCAGACTTCAATTGATCAGAAAAAATCTTACTGATATAGAATAAGGCCCGCTCATCCCAGAATTCGTAATTACGCACCTGCATTTCCAAGTTGATCTGAACGCTGTCTATCAGCTTCACGCGCACATCCAAGATTCCGAGTTTATCATCAGCGTATTCCCGGCGCAAATGTGTGGGAAGAAGTTCCGTCTCGGCAATCTCCTCCGGGCGGACCCGCATAACAGCGGCACAGAATCCTTTCCGGACTTTTGGATTCTCCATGAGCCCGGCAAAGCAGACATCATTGGTGGGGAGCATAATAAAATCGTCCTGTGTCTGGTTTCCCATCGGTGTGTTGTTAATAAAATTCATAAAAAGTCTCCTTTCATCTGCAAGGAATTACGAAATCAGATTAAGAAGACCTTGATATTATGTACAATCATAACATAAAATACAATATCAGAAAAGCATTTTGCAGGTGAAAATCTTCGAAATCTAAAGAAGTAAAAACCAGGTATTATAAAATAACTATTGGATAAATATTCGGCGAACTGCCGGTCAGAATATAAAAAGCGAATGCCTTTTAGAATTCTTAGAATGGAGTATAGCATATGATGATGAAAGATGCAATCATTTTTTCAAGAATGAATTAGCTGTCAGATTAATGATAACTAAATCAGTAATATGACAGCTATTATAAATTTAATGTCTGGGATTCTCTTTTACAACCATGCATGCCTTCGTAGCTTCTACTGTAACATCGGAGATCAGTCTGTTCGTGTAGTAGCTTAGAAGCGGATCAACAGCAGCAGGTGTGGTAACGATATACCTGGGCATCAATCCGTTCATCGTCAGCGCGATCGTATCTGCCTTACAGCGGTCGCATGTACAGACATCAAATTGCCGCATGAAATAGATGATCTTGTCCTCTACAATCCGCTCCATGATATTCAGATAAGCAAATTCCGGTTCAGGTGTTGGTTCCGGTTCTGGCTCGGATTCCGGTGTTGGTTCAGGTGTCGGCTCCGGTTCCGGCGCAGCAGCTTGAGATACCGATTGCTGTGCTTCTGGTGCTGGTTCCGGTGCAGCCGATGCCTCGGCAGCCTCAGGCTCAGTATCAGCCGGGGGAGCGGAACTTGTCTCATCGTCTTCCGGCGCAGCCTCAGGCTCAGAGCCTGTCTCGGGCTGCGATGTCTGAGAAACCGGAGAAATATCAGTATCCGGCACAGAAGCTTCCACAGCTTCGGCAATTGTATCAACCGGATCCTCGGGTTCGGTCTTAGTATCGGCTGATGAATCCGCAGCCGCTTCTTCCAACGCCTCATCTGCCGCTTCTGCTTCGGCAGCGGCTGAGTCCGGTTCAGAATTGGAAATCTTCTCAAACTCATCCATCAACTTCTGCTGTATCAGATCAGCAACAGGATCATCCTCTGTCTTATCAATTACGGAAATATTCTGAGCGGTCACCGAAGCCGCTGCAGGCTTCTCAGGCTCCTTCACAGGAGCAACCGTGGTATCTGCGGCCTTTCCATCCGCTGATGGCGAAGACGAAGTTCCGGAAGCAGACGGGTTGTCTGAGGAAGAATCGGTTGAATTCTTGTCGGCCGTATCCACGGCTGTATTCTGTGAGTCATCTTGTGAAGCGTTCTGCGCATCATGTCCGGCAAGCAGATTCAGTACATGCGCGGTCTTGTTACTTCTCCTGGCCATTGGAAGCACCTCCCTGTGTTATATTGGATGAGGTTCTGGTCACAACCTCCTGAACAAATTCTTGATAATCAAGCGATGGGTTGGCATGGGGCGCATGGTCGAATACGCTGAGTCCATGTGCCGGAGCCTCGGCAACGGTAACGCTTGTACGGATCTGGTTAGCAAATACCCGGGTACCCATCTGAGAGGCAATATTCTCCGCCATCTCCTTCACTTCACGTGCAAGCAGAGTCCGCGGATTAAACTTCGTTAAGATGATACCCAGCACATTCAGATTCGGATTCACGCTCTGCCGGACAGAATCTATAGTCTCCTTAAGCTGGGAGACGCCGAGAAGGCTTAAGATCTCCGGTGCCATCGGTATGATCAGATGATTGGACGCCGCATATGCATTCACCGTAAGTATATTCAGAGCGGGCGGCGTGTCGATGATAATGTAATCATAATTACTCTTAACAGGTATCAGAGCCTTTTTCAACAATAAATCCCGGTCAGATGAAGTAAATTCAAGCTCTGCACCGCTCAGTAAAATATTCGAGGTAATAATATCGCAATAATCCGTCTCCTGGATCGCGTCCCTGATAGACACCTGTCCGGTCAGCACGTCATAAATCGTCTTACAGTTCTCGATATCGAGACCGAGGCTGAAGCCCAGACTTCCCTGAGGATCCAGATCTATTGCCAGTACCTTTTTATCATAAAAAGAGAACAAACCAGCAGCCAGAGCGCTGGATGTTGTTGTCTTGCCTACGCCGCCTTTCTGGTTCGTAAGTGCGATGATAGTAGCCAAAATAAATTCCTCCATTCGTAATTTAAACTAAATCTAACTATTATTTAAAGTATACTATATGCCGATAAATAAGTACAGAATAAATTTGAATTTGTAGTATTGCGGTTTTATTTAGTGTATTGCAATAAGACAGAATTATGCAAAGCTGCAGAAGAATTAACGGCGGAGCATTTTCATATGCCGCACAATCAATAAGCAAGATGAAAAGGAGAGATAATTATGTCAACAATAGGCGGATTAAGCACATCAACAAGTGGTAGTATTCGAGGATACGGCGGTCTTGCCAGCGGATTGGACAGAGACAGCCTGATTGAAGGTATGACTTATGGCACTACCAGTAAGATTACACAGCAGAAGCAGAAGAAGACACAATTGGAATGGAAGCAGGCGGCTATCCGCAGTATCAGTGATTTGATGATATCTTTTGCAGGCAAGTATACAGATTCTTTGACTTCTCCTACTAACCTGTTCAGTTCTCTCTTCTGGGGACGGAACAAGATCACACCGACTGGAGCGAATAGCAATAAGGTAGCGATCTCAGGAACAGCAAGTGCGGCGGATGCTATTACGATTATGGGTGTGAAGCAGATGGCGCAGAAGGCGACATGGAGTTCTTCAAAGGGGATTTCAGATAAGACTTTGTCAACGACAACGGCAATTGATAAAGCTGCTGTAGAGAAGAAGTACGAAGTACAGAATTTGGTTGATAAGACGCTCAGCTTCAAATATAACGATAAAGAGTATTCTATTACATTAGGTCTGACGAATTCTAATGGTGAACTTTATGATTATTCAACGGCAACGGGGATAGAAGCAGCGATCAAGGATCAGTTAGCAAAAGTATCCGTAGATGATAATACGAAGCTTTCTGATATTATTTCAGTTAGTGCGAATGGGGATTTGATAGCATTTTCTGGTAAGGGCGCCAAGTTAACAGGCGGCAGCGCGGCAGATTTGTTGGGATTTGAGAAAGAAAAGAATGATGACGGTACAGACAAAGATACTGAATGGGATCTGTCTACGCCTCAGACAAAAACAATCAAAACAGCCGAGTTAACAGACGAGATCAGCTTTGCTGAGAAGGTAGGCGGCAAAGGATTAACATTCTCTTACAACGGAACGACTAAGACAATATATATGATGTCAAAAGAGGAGTTAGAGAAGATCGGCCCCGATGATATGAGTGACAAGATAAAAGAGGATCTTCAAAAGAAATTAGATGATGCATTTGGTTCGGGAAGAATTACGGTTGGAAACGATGGGGATAAGCTTTCTTTTAAGACGACACTTCCTAATGGTAAAGGGGATGATACAACATCTACGCTCACTCTTGTTTCAGGTAACAGTGATCTTGTAGGACCTAATGGAGTTTTGGGAGTAAAAGCAGGTGAGTCGAATCGTTTGAACATGAATGATAAGCTCTCAGAATCAGTATTGAAAGGTAAAACTTTTCCGCAGACAATTAAGGTTGGCGATAAAGATATAGAGATTACTAAAGATGATACCATGAATTCGCTGATAGATAAAATCAACAAAGAAACAGACGTATCGGTAAGCTACCAAGCAGTAGCAGATAAGTTTGTATTTACATCAAAAGAGAACGGAGCCAGCGGAGCAATAAAGTTCGGAGGGGATGCGGCTGTCCTGAATGCATTATTTGGAGAAGGGGCGTCTACGGCTGATGCTACGGGAACAGATGCAATTGTCGCAGTGAAATATGCAGGTTCAGATGAAGTAGTGGAACTTGTACGTGATACGAATTCATTCACGGTAGACGGTCTTACAATTACTGCAAAGGGAACATTCGGATATAAAAACATTTCAAATGATCCTGATAAGCCGAACCTGGTGTTAGATGAAACTTCCGAACCTGTTGAGATCAATGCTCAGGTAGACGTTGACAAAGTTATGGATTCTATCAAATCTATGGTAGAAGAGTACAATAAGATTGTTGATTTGGTCAATAAGGAATTAGGCACGAAGCCTAACCGTGATTATGCA
>CANDQP010000130.1 GCA_947388185.1 uncultured Dorea sp.
ATATTGAAAAATCTTTGATTTTCAAGGAAAAAAGACTTGACTTAATAGGGAGGTAGAATACTGATGAAATTCGGCAAAAAGATCGGCTATTTCATAGCCCTCGTGATCTTCCTGATATTGACGCTTGGTCCGTTCCTGTGGACATTCGTACTGTCCATCACCCCAGAATATGCTATGATGGAGAAGACGACAAGACTGCTGCCCGAAGTCATTACCTATGACAATTACCGGGAACTTCTGACATCCGGAACCCAGAAGGGCAGCATCCTGATCACCGGTATAAGAAATGCATTAAAGGCAGTGGGGGCAACCCTGATCCTTGGAATCCCTATAGCCATGATGAGCGCATACGCCCTGAGCCGCATGGAATTCAAAGGACGGCGCCTGATCAAGAACCTGCTTCTGATCACCATGGTCATTCCGGTGATGGCAACCATCATCCCCTTGTTCCGCCTGTTTGTGGCAAGACAATGGCTGGATGATGTATTCTGGCTGAGTATGGTGTATGTTAGTTCCTACCTTCCTATGGTAACATGGCTGATGGCGAATTATTTCGCAACCATACCAAAGGAATTGGAAGAAGCCGCTCAGATCGACGGCTGCGGGCGATTGGCTTCCTTTCTCCGGATCATTGTGCCGACTTCCTATCCTATCATCCTGTCTGCAGCTCTTATCATGTTCCTGAACACCTGGAGCCAGTTCCAGATCCCTCTGATCCTGGCATCCTCCCTGGAAACGAAGCCGGTGGCGATCGTGGTGTCTGAGTTCATGACGAAGGATTCCATCCAGTATGGACTTACGGCGGCAGCAGGTATCATCGCGGTCCTTCCACCGGCGCTCACGGCGCTGATCTTCCGGAAGTTCCTGATCTCAGGGATGATGGGCGGAGCGGTGAAGGGATAGGAAAATTTTCATTCCTATTCCGCCGGATGTATAGTATAATTGTATCAAAAAGGGGGATTGGGAATCATGAAGAACGAATCTGTTTGCTGCAAGATCGAACACCATGCGATTCTATTCGCTCTCCTCGCAAAGCATGCGATTGAACTGTGTCAGGACGCAGGGAGGGAAGCGATTCTTGCCGGTATGACCACTTACGGTAACGAACGCGGCAGACGTATGGCGGCAAACGCACTCGCACGGGGCGATGAACTGACTACCCTGACTAACCAGGCTTACGGGGAATGGAGGCCTGATTATGACGGGCAGATGGAATTCGGACAATTACAGACAGAACCGACATTTAAGACCTACGTATCCCGGTGTGCCTGGTGCGATGCATGGAAGAAACACGGCCTGACGGAATACGGTAAACTATATTGTGTCAATGTTGACAATGCCGTTTACCAGGGCTTTCGCCCGGACTTCGTCTGTACACCGACTGCAGCCGCCATGAGCTGGGGCGGAGAGCGCTGTGAATTTGACTGGGGATATCCCTTGACGCCGGAGGAAACACTTCTTCTCGCAGAAAAGAAAAAGGAGCTCGGGACCTCCTGTATGAAGGATTTTAACTTCCATACGGCACACCTTAAGCATACCATCGGCAAAACTTTGACCGATCGATTAGGGGCGGACGGAGAAAAGGCTGTGGAACTGGCGCTTAAGGACTTCACCGATACCTTCGGGAAGGAATACCTTGAGATTTTGGAGGGTGTTTATCCCCAATAGTCAAAGTCTCTTTATTGGAAATTGCTTGAAAGGCGGAAATATCATGAAACAGATCTTACTTGTGGAGGATGACTTAAGTCTGGTCGGCGGACTTTCTTTCGCCGTCAGAAAAGAAGGTTATGAAGTCGACGTCGCCCGCACAAGCCTTGAGGCAGATACGCTTTGGACTGACGGGAAATACGATCTGGTCATCCTGGACGTCTCTCTCCCGGACGGTTCCGGATTCGATTTATGCAAAAAGCTGCGCCTGACTTCCAAGGTCCCGATCATGTTCTTAACTGCCGCGGACGAGGAGACAGATGTGATCATGGGGCTTGATATCGGCGGAGACGACTATATCACCAAGCCGTTCAAGCTGGCAGTCTTCCTCTCAAGAGTCAATGCCCTGCTTCGCAGAAGCAGTAATTTCAGCCGGGAGACTCCGGAATTGAATTCAAATGATATCCGAGTGGAACTAATCAAAGGCGAGGTCTATAAAAATAACAAGCTGATCGACTTGACGGCGAGTGAATATAAGCTGCTGTGTCTGTTCATGGAAAATCCCAATATCGTACTTTCACCGGAACAGATCTTGAACAGGCTGTGGGATTGTAATGAGAATTATGTAGATAATAATACCCTGACAGTCTATATACGGAGGCTCCGCACGAAGATCGAGGATGATCCGGGCAAGCCGGAGAGGATCGTAACCGTCCGCCGCATGGGCTACAAATGGAATACGGACAGAAAGGGCCTTTAATGGAGAATCTATGTAAGATACTTGCTAATCGGAAAATCAAGGCGTTATTTTGCAGAATTCTGTTGTGCATGACAGGATTTTCGCTGCTTTCTGCCGCTCTCATACGGCTTGGACCGAAACGGACCGCACTTTATATCGTTGTCAGCGCTTTGCTGATGGGATTCCTGATCCTGACCGTCTGTTATGGATATTTCAAAGAGCAGGATGAGATTATGGAACGTGCGGTGGAACAGATCAGAGAATACATTTCCGGCAGCAAGGAAGCTCGTATCGAATGTCAAGAAGAAGGAGAGCTCTACCGGCTATTTCATGAAGTGAATACTTTGGCTTCCATCCTGAACGCCCACACTGAGAAGGAGGGAGAAGAGAAGGAATTCTTAAGAAATACGATATCCGATATCTCTCATCAGCTAAAGACTCCACTGGCAGCCTTAAATATCTACAACGGAATTCTGCAGGGAGAAGCGGAAAATCTCCCGACGGTCAGAGAATTTACCGATCTTTCCGAACAGGAACTGGAACGGATCGAAACCTTGGTGATGAACCTGCTAAAAATCTCCAAATTTGATTCCGGTACCATTATGCTTGAAAAGGCGCCGGAAAATGTGTCCGAGATGATGGAACGCATCAAGAAGCATTTCTCTTTCCGCGCCGGACAAGAAGGGAAGGAGATCATCCTTTCGGGGGACGAATCGACGGACTTCGCCTGCGACCGGAACTGGTTGATGGAGGCGGTCATCAATATTGTGAAAAATGCTTTGGATCATACGGAAAGAGGAGATTCTGTCCGGATCGAATGGAAGACGTCGGCATCATCGATTCAGATTGCAGTAATAGACAATGGGAGCGGTATCCATCCGGAGGATCTGTATCATATCTTCAAGCGGTTCTACCGAAGCCGGTATTCTAAGGACATACAAGGGATCGGGCTTGGACTTCCTCTCGCTAAATCTATCATTGAAGCACATGGCGGCAGCATCACAGCCGACAGCGATCTGGGGCGCGGCACGGCATTTTACATCTATTTCCACGATCATTCCTACAAAACTGTAGGATAATTGTAATATTACAGTAGGGCTGATATGATATTCTCTTCGTACATCGAAAATGAACACATTTCCGATGTACGAGTTTTTATATTAGGAGGTCTTATATTTATGAATTTGTTGGAAGTCAAATCAATTTCCAAAACCTACGGAGAAGGAGATACCGCCGTAAATGCGCTTAAGAAAATAAGCTTTTCCGTACCAAAAGGGGAATTTGTCGCGATCGTCGGGGAATCCGGTTCCGGCAAGAGTACCCTGCTGAATATGATCGGCGCGCTGGATACCCCTTCCTTTGGAAAAGTCTATATCGACAGCAAAGATATCTTCGCAATGAAAGAACGAAGCCTTACAGTCTTCCGCCGCAGAAATATAGGCTTTATATTCCAGAGCTTCAATCTGATCCCTGAACTGACAGTTGAGCAGAATATCTTGTTTCCGGTACTGCTCGACTACCAGAAGCCCAACCGGCGATACCTGGAAGAACTGCTTGCAGTGTTAAATCTTACAGACCGCCGGCATCATCTGCCAAGCCAGCTGTCCGGCGGTCAGCAGCAGCGGGCGGCGATCGGGCGGGCGCTGATCACCCGGCCTGCCCTCATCCTTGCAGACGAGCCGACAGGGAATCTGGACACCCAGAACAGCAGAGATGTGATCTCTCTTCTGAAAGAGGCATCCCAAAAATATGAGCAGACCATCATCATGATCACCCACAGCCGGAGCATTGCGCAGACGGCAGACCGCATCCTGCAGGTATCGGACGGGGAACTGACAGATTTCGGAAGAGCGCAAGACGCCCGGAAGATGTCTGCCATGCGCGGACCGGAAGGGAAAGGAAAGGAGGCAGAGAATGAAAAGTTATCTTAGCCTGATTCCAATCTCTGCTCGTGTCCACAGACGGCAGAACCGTATGACACTCCTGTGCATTGTGATTTCCGTGTTTCTTGTGACGGCTATTTTCAGCGTAGCAGACTCTTTCGTTGGGGCCATGGGCAAAGCCATGCAGGAAAAACACGGGAACTGGCATATCCGTATCGACAGCATTTCACATGAGGCGGGAGATGAAATCAGCCGCCGGTCTGACGTTATGGCTGCCGGCTGGTCGGATTCCTATAACACGGATGCCGAAGAGCCCTATTATATCGGCGAGAGAAAAGCTGCTCTTTATGGCTCAGACGAAACCTATCTGTCGCAGCTTACAAACAGCCTTGAAGAAGGCAGCGTCCCGCGAAATGATAATGAGGTGATGCTTAGCAGCAATGCGAAACTGGCTTTGGGCGTACAGGTCGGAAGCCTTGTGACCCTGCGCACACCCGCCGGTGATACGGATTTTACTGTGTCTGGTTTCGGCTCCGATGATAAGAAGTATTATCAGGGACAGATGTATATGACCGCCGTGTATATGACAAGGAATTCATTTCACACGGTCATGACTGCAAATGCAATAGAAGAACACCCCTCTTGTTATGTGCAGTTTCAGAAGATATCCGGTACATCGGAAGTGATCGCGGATATGAAGCAGCAATATGATCTGACCGATGAGAATATTTCCGAAAATACTGCTGTCATGGGACTCTCCGGGCACAGCAGCCGCCAGTCTGTCAACGGGATCTATCAGATTGCGGCTATGCTGTTCGTCCTGGTATTATTAGCAGGAGTATTGATGATCTCCGGCAGCTTAAACAGCAATGTCTCCCAGCGGACACAATTCTTCGGCATGATGCGCTGTATCGGTGCAAGCCGCCAACAAATCATAAATTTTATGCGCCTGGAAGCATTAAACTGGTGTAAAACCGCCGTTCCGGCCGGGCTGATCTTCGGCACGCTGGCCAGCTTCGGGATATGTGCATATCTGCGTTATGGGATAGGCGGAGAATTTGCCTCGATGCAGGTAATTACCATAAGTCCCGCAGGGCTGATCAGCGGCGTGCTGGTCGGCGTTGTAACTGTTCTGTTGGCGGCTCAGGCCCCTGCCAGACGGGCAGCCAGAATCTCCCCTGTGTCGGCGGTTTCCGGCAATTCAGAGGCTGCCGCGGCGAAACGGCGTGTGATCCGGCATAATGTCGGAAGAATAGAACGGACTCTGGGAATTCATCATGCGGCAGGTTCAAGGAAGAACTGGCTCCTGATGACAGCTTCCTTTGCACTCACGATCATCATGGCCTTATGCTTCTCGATCGGCATGGATTTTGCACGGGGGATCATGCCCAGTCTAAAATCCTGGCAGCCGGATCTTACGCTTAACGGCTATACAAATGCTCTGGTACTGGAGCAGCATACAAAAGACACGATTCTTGATATTTCCGGGGTGAAACGTGTTTTTGGAACTGCATATCTGGAGCAGCTTCCGGCAACTTCATCAAGACCGGGAATCGACTATATTAATCTGGAATCCTATGATGAGAATTTGCTGAAAAATGCCGAGGATGAAGTCGTTCAGGGGAATCTGCCGGATATCTTCGGAGACAGCAATAAGGTCATGACGGTCTATAGCAAGGATAACCCCTTGAAAGTCGGCGACACTGTCCAGATTGCCGGAAATGAGGTTGAGATTACCTGTTCCGTATCCGGCAGCCTGTTTCCGGACGAACGGCTTGTCATCTGCTCCCAGGAGACCTTCGAGAGACTGACCGGTGCGGGCGGACTTACCATGATCGGTGTACAGCTTGATGATGCTGCTGATGAAGAGACCATTCAGCAGATTTATAAACTGGCCGGTAGTGATGTGATCTTCACGGACGAGAGGGTTCGAAACAGAGAGGCAAATACCACTTATATGGCCGTACAGCTTGGTGTATATGGCTTCCTGGCGATCATCGGGATGGTTACGCTGTTCTATATCATTAACAGTATATCCATCAGTGTGGCATCAAGGACGAAGCAGTACGGAGCTATGCGTGCGGTTGGTATGGACGGAGCCCAGCTTACCCGGATGATCGCCGCAGAGGCATTTACCTATGCAGTTTCCGGCCTTGTATGCGGTTTCGGGATCGGGCTTCCGCTTAGTTACCTCCTGTATGACCGGCTGGTTACACGGTATATGGGAACGCAATGGCATCTGCCGGTGATGCTGTTATGTCTGATCGTCCTGTTTGTGGCGGCCTGCGCTGCGGCTGCAGTCTATGCCCCGGCAAAACGCATCCGGAATATGGCAATCACGGAGACGATCAATGAATTGTAGACAGGAACGAATCTCAGTCAATTATGTCACACAGACCAAATTACATCGTCTAATCATATATAGCCCCGATCAGGAGCACCTCGGGGCTGGCGGACTTCGTCCGATAAGATATAGAATTCAAGTGTTCCGGAAAAGAGGAGATCATGAGTAAATCAACAAACGAAGAGCTGCTGACATTAATCGAAAAGGCAGTGGCAGGGGATAAACAATCCCTCGAGACGGTACTGTCAAGCGTACAAGAACTTGTCTTTAACCTTTCCCTGCGGATGCTGGGGACGTTCCCGGATGCAGAGGACGCCTCCCAGGACATCCTGCTTAAGGTCATGACCCACCTGTCGTCTTATAAGGGTGAGAGCGCTTTCTCCACCTGGGTATTCAGCATTGCGTCGAACCATCTCAAGGACTATAAGAAGCATATGTTCGCGAAGTTCCCGCTGAGTTTCGAATTCTACGGCGACGACATCAACAATGCAGATATCCATAATATACCGGATCTGACGCAGGATGTAGAGCGGTCCATTCTGGCAGAGGAACTGAAACTGTCCTGCACGAATGTTATGCTCCAATGTCTGGACGCCGAGAGCAGATGTATATTCATTCTGGGTACGATGTTCAAGATCGACAGCCGGATCGCCGGAGATATCCTTGGCATCACCCCGGAAGCATACCGGCAAAGGCTGGTAAGAGTGCGGCGGAGGATGGCGGATTTCCTCTCGGAATACTGCGGAGAATACGGAAACGGGAAATGCAGATGCGCGGACCGGGTAAACTATGCGATCCAAAGCCGCCGTATCACGCCTGACCAGCTGAACTTCACCTCGGCGTCTCTCCTTGGACAGACTACACTGGAAGTAAAAGAAGCTATGGAAGAAATCGACGACCTGTCCCAGACATTTTCCTTCTGCAAGACCTATCAGCCGCCGGAGAGTCTTAAGAAATTCGCGGAAGATTTCTTAAACAGCGCGTCCTATTCCGTTATAGCGAACATTTAAGGAGGTACAGGGAACGATGAATACACAATTGATCTTAGATTATCTTACAGCTCTGAGTGAACATAATGAACGTGAGTGGTACCATGCACACAAAGCAGAATACAAGGAAGCCAATGCAGAATTTGAATCGCTTCTGCAGGAGCTTATCTTGAGGATCGGAACATTTGACAGCAGTATTCTCTGCAATCAGCCCAAAGACCTGACCTTCAAGCTGGTGCGGGACACCCGGTTCAGTCATGACAAATCGCCCTACAACCCGGCGTTTCGCGCTCATATTTCCTCCAAAGGGAAATTACCGGTTCCGGTAGGGTATTACCTGATGATCAAGCCGGGAGGCCAGTCTTTTCTGGGCGGAGGGTTGTTCGCGGATATGTTCAAGGATGCGACGGCGATGGTTCGGGATCATATCGCGGCCAATGGAAGCGAATGGGAGATGCTTCTTGGCGATCCTGATTTCAAGAAATATTTTACCGTGCAGGGACCGTCGCTTAAAAAGGTTCCCGCCGGGTATGACAAGGATCATCCGCAGGCCGAATTCTTAAAATACAAGAGCTGGTATCTGGAATATCCGGTCACCGACGCCGAATTCAGAGACGGGGTCGCATTTCTTGATCATGCAGTCAACATCTATCAGATCATGAAACCGTTCAATGATTATCTGAACCGGGCGCTTCAGAACTTCCGGATGCCGGAGAGGAAGTAGAATACCCCTTACGCACATACCGGCATTGGCAAATCTAAGCAACTGCGCAGAAAGGAAGATCATATGCTTTACCCAGACACCACCCACCGGCTCGAAACCGTATTTGAACACGGCAGGCTGCCCACCCTTGTCTACATCAATAAGCAGAACCACGCAAGGAAAGCCATCCACCGCCCGCTGCACCGGCATGACTCTATCTGTGAATTACTGTTAGTGTATCAGGGAACCGGCACCTACTACGTGAACGGGAAATCCTACCCACTCTCGGAAGGCAG
>CANDQP010000131.1 GCA_947388185.1 uncultured Dorea sp.
ATTGATTGTAATACACTTGATATATTTTGTCAATTATGTATTGTCACTTTTTCTACGGCATGAAAAAAAGAAGATTTTGTATTGTGCATTTTGTACAAAACCTTCTTTTTTCCTGTTTCTTATCTATTTTCAACAAATCTAATCCCTGATTTTTTCACAAATCCACCAAAGGATATCTTGTTATGCCGTTCCTCCACGCTGCAAATCCACGTCCGGAATCAACCGATGAGGCACATTCTTCCCTTGTTACACCATATCAAGGAGTGTATTCACGGAAACCTCTGCCAATAATTCTACATTTTGCCTAATGACTGTACCTACATATCTCTTACCATCTATTACTATACAGATATGATGTTTTGTTCTTCTGAAGTAAATTTCTCATAATAGTACTTAGCCTTCTCCTCTGTAAGATTATAATACATTTGAAGAGTTATAAGAGTTCTTTCTCTGGGAATCTTCTCCGCCAGATTATTCAGAATCAATACCTGTATCCCTCTCCTTGATAATTCTTCCGTTAATTCCGCTGTTATTTCTTCCGTCAATTCTGCTGTTATTTCTTCCGTCAATTCTGCTGTTATTTCTTCCGTCAATTCTGCTGTTATTTCTTCCGTCAATTCCGCTGTTATTTCTTCTGTCAATTCCGCTGTTATTTCTTCTGTCAATTCCGCTGTTAATTCTTCTGTCAATTCTTTCGTTAACTCTTCCCTCATTCCTTCATACTTAATCTGCTCTATCGAACTCACACGAATTACCTCCTCGCGCAATATATCATTATCAGAGAAATCTATATACTCTGATACCGTACTCATAAAGTCATCCTTATGCGGATACATAATTGTATTCAGGAAGCGTAAAAGCTCGTATCCCTCGTCTTCCTTATCTCCATTATACACCGTATTGCCCAATTTGATAACTACCAATGTCATCAAATCATAATTTTCTTTGGAAACTGTATTGGACGCTGTATTCCTGGTATTGACCATCTCATAGACAGATATGCTGTATTGGTCTTCCTTAGGGATATCATCCCTGCATATCCAAATGCTGTAACACTTGGTCAGAAGATTGTAGTCCGTTCCCCTCAAAACCAGAGACAACTGAGATGATAAGCGACGCGCAAGGTAATATACGCCTCTCTTCTCAATGGGATATCCCACGTCATATGTCTTCTGCGGCTCTACATCTATATGTAAGTTAATCTGTATATCTTCTGTAGAAATCTGTGGGTTCTTGGCTCGAAATGCCAGGTCGAAAAGAGACGTCTTCTCATTCAGATTATTATACTCCGTCGCATCGCTTCGGATCTTCGTATTCGTTCTTCCCGGCGAAACCTCCATGGTACTGGTTATCGAGTCCACCTCTATAAACTCAGCAATCTCTTTCCAACTATATCCTTGGTACTCTGTGATCGTATCTCGAAGTATAACCGCTAAAACTTCTGCGTATTGTAACAGTGATTTGCTCTGGGAATCTAACCCTTCCATATCACTCGTAACCTGCATGGCGCTGAGCGCTTCCATGCTTCCCCGGAGTCTGTCCATGTTATACCACCTCATAATATAGAAAATAATACCTTTTATGCCAAATCATGGCAAGCTTCTACCTTTTATGATGGTATATAAACGAAGAAATGTCAATCTAAACCGTTCGACATTTTTCGCCAATCATGCCGTTCCTCCACGCTGCAAATCCACGTCCAGAATCAACCGATGAGGCACATTCTTCCTCTGTTCCACCATATCAAGAAGTGTATTCACGGAAACCTCTGCCAATAATTCTACATTTTGCCTAACGGCTGTCAACTGCGGATAAACCATACTGGTCGGCGCCATGGCGTCAAAACCTACGATCGAGATATCCTCCGGCACTCTGAGTCCTCTTCTTTGCGCCACATTCAGACAGGCAAGCGCAGCCAGATCCCCTCCGAAGATCCCGTCGATATCCGGATGAAGCCGGAATATTTCCTCCGCCACCTCATAGTGAGCATTCCAGTTAAATATGTTCCATCCCATCACTTCCTGCAGAACGGTAACCCCATTCTCTTCCAAGGTCTGCCTGAATGTAGTGTATCTGTCGTTTGCCATAACCTTGGGCGATACTCCCGAAACAAGGAACACCTTCCTGCGATAAGCCCCAAGCATGAGTTCTGCCGCCACCCTTCCGCCTTTCGCATGATCACAGCCGATCAGCGGGATCTGTGCTCCCAGATCCCGGTCTATGGATACGATCGGCTTCACCTGCTTCCGGTATTCCTCCACTTCAAGACCGTGGGAAGCTGTAATAATTCCGTCTACCATATTTCTCTCAAGCATATCCAGATATTCCTGCTCCCGTCTGCTGATCCCTACCGTATTACAGATCATCGTCTTATATCCCTGTTCATACAGCTCCATCTCAATATACTTCACCAGTGATGAGAAAAAGGGATGATCCAGATCCGGCACGATCACCCCTACGATACCCGTCTTATTGTGATACAGATTCCTTGCCAGCTCGTTCGGCGTATAGTTGAGCTTCTTCGCCGCCTTCTCGATCTTCTTCCTCGTCTCCGGCGAGACATAACCGGAACCGTTCAATGCCCGTGATACCGTCCCGACTCCTACCCCTGCCTCCCGGGCCACTTCTCTAATACTTGCCATCTCTATTTCCTCTATATATTATTCGCATCTTCAGATTTTATTTTACCTATGTTTTTTATATAATGTCAACCCCCATTACTCATGGCTAAATACTCGGAAGAAAGATCTTGAGATTTTTGCAAAGCTTCCCTAAATGATTGTGTTTAAACCATATTCCATAAATCTCCTGAACGTATGAAATCCTGCCGCTTCATAGAATTCCAGCGCCTCTTCATTAAATTCCCACACATCCAGTTCTACCCTGTCAAAAAACTGCTTCTTCTATATTCTCTTCATAATAATCCGTCTTCTGCTCCACCTCGAACCCGCAGGACAGATAGAGCCGATAGGCTCTCTGATTATCAGAATCCACCTCTATCACGATCTCTTCGCTCTCATTCTTCACTTCATTCAAAATATATCTGACGAATTGCTTCCCAAGACCTTTCCCCCGGTATTCCTCCAGGACTCCAAGCCCATAGATACAGATCTCATCATCATCAAAGCTGACATGGCACACTCCGACAGGCATCCCCTGCCAATATTCCAGATATCCTCTCCGATTCCCGGCTGGAAGAACCGCCTCCAGGAACACATCAACCTCGTCATCCATCTCTAAGGCCTTTGCCGCCACCGCCCGATATGCAGCGCTGTTCCCGATCGTTACCGGCCAAAAGCTGATCTCGCTATCTGTCCCTCCGACATCCTGCTGCCTGGAATTCCATCTCATCTTGAACTCCGAAAATGAATAGGAAGCGCGATGCCACTGCTTGATTGCTTCCTGACCGACCGCGCAATCCGAATCTACCACATAGATCAGCTTATGAATATTCTTCTCCGCACATACATTTCTTGCTCTTTCATAAAGAGTGCGAAAGCATCCTCTTCTCCGGTACTGCGGATGCGTACATGCTGTTATCTCTGCCTCTCCCTTTTCCGGCATGAACAGCATTAAAAATGCGATCAACTTATCTTCCTCATACATCAGATAAAATGCCGGAATCGTTTTGTCATAATTCAATTCTGTCGATAAATAGACCTGACCCGCTGTCTGATCAAACGTACTGCAGATCTGGTGTAACTCAAGGATATCTTTTCTGGTATGTCCTTCCAGTTCTGTCTTACAGATAACATCTCCCACTATCCGTCCTCCTGCATATGTTTCTCAACCAATCTGCCACACATTCCCGCCGCCGCATCTCTCCAGCGCCGGACATTCTCCCTGTACATAAGAATACACTTCTGTCTCCGGCGTCTCTTCGATCACCTTGTCCAATCGCGCCAGCATCTTCTCTTTATCCTTCGGGATCCTCCCCCGTACCCGGAATTCAATAAAATCATGAAACCCATCATACAGAATATCCGCAGTCAATAACTCTATCAGACACCGCTCTTCCTCGAGATTCTCCCTCTCAGATGCCGGGACAAAACTGCCGTCCAATATGTTCTGATACAGCGGCACCTCTTTATGCAGAAACATGGAGAAGTTCACCACATGCGCCGGTTTCGTCTGATTCAGGAACTCTGCCAGCGCACGGGCGTTCTCTGTTCCCCTTCCCTGGCCCGCTACCCCTGTCATAATATGAGCATCATAGATCATACCAATCCGGTGCAGGCGTTCGATCGCCTCATAAGCCTGTCCCTGATCATGGTCCTTCTCCATGAACGCAAGCACATCATCAAGCCCGCTCTCAACACCAAGGTACAGATGTCTGACTCCGAGTTTATAGAATGCTTCCAGTTCCGCATCAGACCGCTTCAGGATACTCGTCACCGTTGCATCCATATTAATCTCTTCACACTCCGGGAAATACTGCCTGATCATATCCAGAATCCGCATCAACCGATCACTCTTCTGGGCAAATGCATTCCCGTCTCCAAGGAAGATCCGTCGTGGATTCCCTCCTACATTCTTAACCCGCGCCAGTTCTGCTTCAATCTGTTCAAACGGAAGTTCTCGATACTTAAGATGCCGGAACAGGTTGCAGAATCTGCACCGATTATAGGAACAGCCCACCATGATCGGCAGCATGAATGAAGACCTCTCCATAGGCGCCCGGCAGATTTGTCCTTCGTATTCCATCGTTACACCTCCCTGTTATTCTTTATTCTCCAAGATAACAAAATTATACAGAAATTCGGATATATCGTCAAGAAATGAAAGGAGCCGCAAAATGTGTTTTTTAGACAACTGCTTCAATCAGAGTCTTATCTCCAAGTCTGATCGTTTTTATTCCGATCTCTTTCTTTTTATTAAAATTGAAACTAAGCATATACCCTTTCTTCAAATGATAATGATCAAGATAATCAATAAGCTGATTTTCACCCCGTTCATTGTAGGAATTTCCGCGCCATACCTTCATTTCAATTATAAACTGAGCGCCATGATAGTCAATGATCAGGTCTGTGCGTTCCTGATTTCGGGTACGGGATTCCACATAATAGTTACCGGTTCCGTTGATGATCGGCTTTAGATAGAGCATAAAATACCGCCGTCCGTCGTCTTCATAGAAAGCCTGGTTCTGGTCCCCGTAGATGTCATCAAAATGTTCGACGAATTTTGTAAGGAGAAGCTCCATATCTAATTCACCATTCCGAATAAACATATTTTTAGTACGGAGAGCCAGTCGGTACATGTCACCGTTTTGAACCTCAGGCAATGTCAGAAAATAATTGTACAGCCGTGTCTCAAAAATCCTGTTTGCAATACTTACCGTTTCATGTTCAACCTTTATAAACCCAAACATAAGAAGCATATCAGTCGCCGTATCATCAGCATTGTACATTATAGTTTGACCTTGGAACAAAAGCAGATAGATCATATCTCTGAGGGCCGGATAGTCATTTAATCTGCCAATCAGAGAGTCAAACAGTGAATTTTTTTCAGACAGCAGGAATTTTACAGCTTCAAGGACGCCGTCATTCGACCAAATCACTTCTGAATCCTTAAAACGTTCTGCTGCCTTGATTTTTTCATCCATCAGTTTACAGAGACGAGATACCAGAAACGGATAACCAGAAGTATAATCATAGAGCAGATTAGATATTTCCTGAATATTCATTCCTGTATGATGATCAATTTCGTACTGTTTCAGCATGCCGGAGATGTCTTCTGGAGAGAAACGCATGGATACATCAAAATCGGCTGCAATATTCCAAGGGCTGTTTTGTTTGTGTTCCATATCCGGACGTATTTTTTGTCTGATATTGCGGATATCATAGACTCCGGCAAGAATTACAGACTGGAAAGTCAAGGTTGTTTTACGTTTTAAATAATAAGCGCGGAGCTGGGCAAGAAAATCAAGAAAAACCTGGTTGTTTGATGCAGTGTCAGCTTCATCTATAATCAGTACAATTTTTTTCTCTGCAATTTGACACCAGTTTTTTATGACTTTGAATAATGATTGCAGTGACATTGTTATGGCTGTCTTCTCAGCAAATGAGACAAGCTTCGCTTCTATATCATCTGGAAATCTATGATACAGATCCAGCAATTCAGAAGAAAAAGCTGAGACAAATGTCTGTTCATCTTCAAAAGATAAAGAACTCATAGTTTGAAAATCCATACTTATTACGTCATAATAATTTTCCAGATAATCAGCCAAAGCAGTCAAAGTAGTAGTCTTACCGTACTGCCGTGCCCTGTTGATAGAGAAATATTTTCCTGCGTCTACCATTAACTTGATATTCTGCAGCCGTTCCGTGAGATCTACCATATAGTGCAGAGCAGGGTCACAGCATCCATTGGTATTAAATTTTTTGACCATTTATCCGATCACCTCCGATTTTCTGTATTTTGGTGTGTTTATCATATCATGTTGGAATTTTTATTGCAATTTTAAAATCATGATTTAGATGTTAATCTTTCGTGTTATAGGGGTTGACTTAAGTCCGATATCGGACTATAATAGCATTTGCGGACTAACAAGTCTGATATCAGACTCACACATCCCAAAATTACAGCCCACACAAATATAGCCGCCTGTAAAAGCTCAAAAAGGAGTACAAATATGATACCAGAACTACACCCGGGAATGAAAGAATTCAACCGAATCTTCAAAAAATGCAACCACATTTACCATGACATTGCGCTAAAGCTTGGACTGTCCGACAGCGGCTTTGATATTCTGTATACTCTATGTGATATCGGAGACGGCTGTCTGCAGAAGGATATCTGTGATGCCACCATGCTCAGCAAACAGACCATCCATTCTTCTGTCCAGAAGCTTGCGAAAGACGGTTATCTCTCCTTGCAGCCTGGCAAGGGACGGGATCTGCATATTCATCTGACCCCAGCCGGTAGGGCGCTTATGGAAGAAAAGATCGCCCCTGCGATCCAAATCGAGAACCTTGCATTTACCGATATGACCGATGACGAACAGGCAGAATTTCTCCGGCTCAACCGGAAATACGCTGACAGCCTGCGCAAGCACGCCGCACAATTATAAATCAGGACCGAATCTTATCAAGCTAGCCAAAAAGGAGGACATTGAGATGAGAATACAACTATCTGAACATTTTACTTACAAAAAACTGATTCAATTCGTATTGCCTTCCATCATTATGATGATATTCACTTCTATCTACGGAGTGATCGACGGCCTGTTCGTCTCTAACTTCGTTGGGAAGACAGCATTTGCCGCCATCAACCTGATCATGCCGCTGCTGATGGGATTAAGCGCCATTGGGTTCATGATCGGTACAGGCGGCAGCGCGATCGTATCCAAAGCGCTCGGGGAAGGAAAACGCGAACTGGCAAACCAGTATTTCTCTATGCTGGTCTATGTCTCTGTGATCGGCGGCATCATTCTCGCTGTGACCGGCATGTTTCTGCTGCGTCCCATTGCCATAATGCTCGGCGCTTCCGGAGAGCTTGCGAAGCTCTGCGTCCTGTACGGCCGGATTCTTCTTGTGTCCCTGACGGCATTTCTCCTGCAGAACGTATTCCAGAGCTTCTTCGTAACTGCCGAGAAGCCGCAGCTTGGGCTGAAAATAACGATTGCCGCCGGGCTTACGAATATCGTGCTGGATTATCTGTTCATTGCCGTATTTCACTGGGGAATCACGGGGGCGGCCGCTGCGACAGCGATCAGCGAGATGATCGTGGGAATCTTCCCTGTCTTTTATTTCGTTCGCAGAAATGACAGCCTGCTTCGCCTGGTCAAACCCCGTCTGGATATCCGTGCTCTGGGGCGGGCATGCTCCAATGGCTCGTCCGAATTAATGACCAACCTGTCGCTGTCTGTCGTCAATTCGCTCTACAACCTGCAGCTGATCTCGATCGCAGGTGAAAACGGCGTCGCGGCATACGGCACGATCATGTATGTGAATTTTATTTTTATTGCTATTTTCCTGGGATATTCCATTGGAAGCGCACCGATCATCGGCTATCATTTCGGAGCGGGGAATCACGGCGAGCTTAAGAATCTGTTACGGATGAGTCTGTCAATGGTAGGAATCTGCGGTGTGGTGCTGATGCTGCTTGCCGAGAGCCTGGCCGCCCCTCTCGCCAAACTCTTCGTAGGATATGATGCTGCTCTGGCTGACATAACCTGTCACGGTTTCCGTCTGTATGCGGTTTCATTCCTCATTACCGGGTTCAATATCTTCGGATCTGCGTTCTTTACCGCATTAAGCAACGGTATCGTATCCGCGGCGATCTCTTTCCTGCGCACACTGGTATTCCAGGTCGCGGTGGTGCTGACGCTGCCGATCCTGCTGGGAATCGACGGTATCTGGCTTGCCGTTGCTGTTGCGGAAGCGCTGACACTGATCATAACCGTATATTTCCTGATAAACCGCAGGAAGCAATACCGCTATGCATAAAAGGGGCCCGCAGGCCCCTTTCACATATGTTATCGGGCGGCAGTATGCCTGCTCTGGGGGGGGGACATGCATCACAGGATACCTTCCTTCCCGACACTTAAGAAAGATTAGTCTTTCCTAAGCATCCGCCTCTTAAATGCC
>CANDQP010000132.1 GCA_947388185.1 uncultured Dorea sp.
TTTCTCTTATAAGAAATTTTCAGGGATGTTGTCTATTGTTTAATTATCAAGGTTCGTTGCTGTTGTCTCACTTGCGACAGCTATGATAGATTACCATATCTTTTTCAGTTTGTCAACAACTTTTTTAATTTTTTTGAATTTCTTTTTTCGCTGCCATTTCTCAAATTGCTTTCATCTGACAGCTAAATTAGATTACCACATTTGGCGAATCCTGTCAACAACTTTTTTACATGTTTTTCCCAAAAAATTACGAGGCTGTCATGCAATCTTTTATCCATACAATATATAGATATGAACCCCAAAAATTCATCATATATATTGAAGAAATACATATTGCATTCCAGCCTCTTTTTTATCCAAGTCCAACTGTACGATGGAATGATCTATTTAAATATCGTAGCCAGCTTCATCACCGGATTATAATCATACAATACCTTCAGGAATTCACTCTCCTGTATCATCTCGAAGAACATCTTGCCAACCGGAGTCGTGAAGAATAACGTGACGAACAGATAGAGCAGCCAGACGATCACCAGCGCTCCCACGACTCCCATGAGCCCGCCCACAAGATGATTCACCGCGCCGACCCCCGGAAGATCCGCCACGATATCCAGCGCAAACACAACAGCCCTGAAAATAATCGTTACCAGCAGAAATGTACACAGGAAAGATACAATATTGATAAGCAGCTTGGCAAGATAACTCCCCACATACTGAGCGAAGGTCTCCACCCCCAACTGCTTGTAGATCTCACTGTTGTTGTTCTCCGTCAGCAGCTTCTTATATACCTCCGGAATATCTGCGTTTTGGATCACTTCGGTCTGTACATCCCGCGGGATATCTGTCTCGTCCAACACCTCCTGCGCCGTACGCTGACCGGAATTCACACCGTCCAGCACACTTCCGGAGATACCATATTGGGCAAGCTCACTCTTGCTGACTCTTCCTTCCACGATATCTTCTATCGTAATCCCATAATCCGCGAGAGTATTCTCATCGACGCCCGCCGCCTTCAAAGCCTTCCTTACTCCCTCTTCCGATAGTCCTTCTTCGTTCACACCCAAGATCTGGGCCGCCGCCGCGTCGGTGATCGTATTGCTGATCTGCGTCTCTATCGCATCATCAAGCGGCGTAAACTCTGCGATCGCTTTCGCCACAAACGGCGTTGCGAATGATACGATCACGAAAGTAAGCAGTGTCGTCACCAGGGAAACCGTAATCTTGATGGCGCCTCTGACAGCTCCCACTATAATACATATTAGAAAGATCATTATAACTGCTATCAACAACCAATTCATATGTTCTCCTTATTTTACAAGCCGGATCTTCTCCATCCCGTCTGTACTCATCACAATGTATTTGTTAACACCCATTATCGGGAAGATCTCCAGGATATTATGCTCCATCTCGCCGACGAATTTCTGTATCCCATTCCTCATGAAGATACAGCATTCCTTCCCGTCGTACATGATCACCTGTCTCTTACAGATCTTCACATTATTGTAATCTCCTGTAAAATCCTTCGATATGACCAGCTTGCCGTCAACACTGTACAGCCGCAGTTCATATCCTTCCTTCCCCTCATTCTTAAGGATCAGGCCTATATATCTGTCACTGTGAAACACATTCTTAATCTTCTTATCAATATTGACTCTGACACTCTCCTGGGGTATCTCCCTGCCTTTATAGACCACAAGACAGTCATCCCCGACCGCAACCGACGTATCCTGATTCATAAAGAATCCAGTAGCCATAACCGTATTCTCATATTCCTGGCCGCTCACCTGGTTATCCGTCTCTTTCTCTCCCGCTTCGCCGAAATTATAATACATGACCCGTGAAGTGATCTTGCCTTCCTGCGTGTAGAAATAGAGCACCTGCATCACTTCTCCGTCCTGCGACAAAGACACATCCAGCGGGTAACCTGTTCCTGCCGGAGAAGTCTTATGTTCCACCAGAACATTCCCCTTTATATCATAGCAGATCACTTCCGCAGAGGAGTCATTCTTCAGTACCGCACTCACGATTCCCTGTTTTGACACAGATATTTTCTCGATAGGCATAGAAGTATGTATCTCCCCCTTGATCCCGTCCTTCTGGATCACGAAGATATCGTTGCCGCCCTTATCCGCGATCACTCCCGACTCCTGCTCCAGTTCGATAAACGGACTCTTGATCTGATAAGAGTGATTCCACTGTTCTTTTCCGTTCTGATTAAGATAGGAGATTCCATCTCTGCTGTATTTTAAGATGCCTCCCTCAAATTCTCTGTAATTATTATTCGCCGCGCCTTCATTCTCATATACTTCCGTTATCCGCACCTGGCTGTAGGTCTGGAGATTCACCAGAAGATAGACTCCGACTGCAGCGGCAGCCAGCAGCACAAGCCCGAACTTAAGCTTCCATCTCGTCCGCTTCTTCCTGCCCCGTCCTTCTTCATCCTGGTACTGGCCGTCCTCACTGTTCAGTTCTTCCAGTATCTCCCTTACAATCCTATCTGTTGGATCCTCTTGTTCTCTGACAACATGAAGGTTTCTATCTTTTCGCCGTTTCATCCATCTCCCCTTCATTGCTATTCATTTGTTTTCTTGATTATATCATATTTTACCGCTATGGTAGTAACAATTTTTGTCCGATATAAATGAGATTGCCGTCCGACAGCCCATTCATCTTGCAGATTGCTTTCACATGGGAGGTATCTCCGTACAGTTTCACACTGATACTGTCCAAAGTATCCCCCTTCTGGACTACATAGTAATCCTCGTCTCCTAGCTGCTCCTGTATGGTAGATGTCTCCGGCACTGTCCCTGCCGGCTCCTGCTCGCTTCCTACATCCACCGGCTCCGCCATATTGCCCGCCTCCACGGCAGCATTATCCTCACTGACCGTCTCCGTCTGCTCTTCCGTCTTATTGACCGACTGGGACAAGGACTCCAGAGAGTCCTGAACCGCCTCCATCCTGTCAAAATTATTAACGGTTGAAATACCGATTGCCAGAACTACCACTATCAGCAGTGTACTCGTAAGATATACGAACCTGGAATTCTGTCTTTCCTTCTCATCCAGCTTCACCCTTACTGCACTACGAAAATCCTTTGCAGCTCGATCTTCAACCATTTCACAGGGTGTCACGCCATTCTTTTTGCGTGTGGCGATCATATAATTCTGCATGGACGGATTCTTCTCATAATAGATATAATGGCCGCCCATCTGCATCAACTCTCCGTATTTGAAGGAATAGAAGACTTCCTCTTTATCCAGCGCATCCTTCCAGATAAATACCGTATTATCTTTGGCGAAAGACTTATTATGTATCCGCGAGATCTCTTTCATCTGTCCTGCCGGCTGACCGTTCTCGATCAGACACCATCCGATCTCTTCACCGGACGGGAAGAACTGCTTGCGCTCCTCCTTGAGCTGCTTCAGCACATCCTCTTCTATGACAATCTCCGTACCCTCCATCTGGACTTCCTTCATCCTCATTGCCCCTGACACACAGACCACATCCTGTCCTTCCAGGCTCAGGATCTCGCCAATGAGTATGATGCCGACCGGAACTTCTGCTGCCTGCGCTCCAAGCTGGTTCAGATAGATATCCACATAATCTTCTACGTATATTTTAGGCTCATCGCTTACGTTTCCTATCTGTCTTACATTCTTCGGAAATTGTCTTTCCATATACTCTCACCTCATTTTGCATATTTTTGTTAATGATAGCATATGGAATTCGCGTATTTTATCAATCGATGGGGCTTGTCCCGTGAAATTTCCGGCACGTTACAGTCACTTTCGACGGGTTGTCTCAAAGGCCCCGCAATACTTGTCTGTAAACGTCGTAAGCCACCCTTCCTTCGTCTTGGGCATCCGGTAAAATGTAACCGGCCACATATGATTAATGATAATATCCTTCTCCGTCTTATTCAGCCGGAAATTCCTCCTTGCGTTGCGGTAAGCGGCGCCGGGATGGGTCAGCCCGTGGAAATGATCTCCCGTCCTCGCGGCATGCGTATGCCAATCATACAGGAACAGATCGTGGAGCATCCCCGCCCGCGCCGCCGAACGTGCATCCAGACGCAGCAGACGGCTAAGCCAGTAATTATAATAGGCGACATTCAGACAATGTCTGTAACAGCTCGTCTTCCCGTGATGAGTATATTTCTTCATGTGCTTCACCACAGGATGTCTGGCAATATCCCTGATCTCTTCGAAGAATTCTCTTCTCCACCTGCGCCGGAGCTTCCTCATCCGCCGTATCGCCGCAATCCCCGGCAGACGGTCTGTCAAACTTTTTAAATTACGCATCTCTCCGACCTCCTTACCCTGCAGATCATACCGTACAGTCGGAAATATTTTACCATGAGAACATCTCCTTGTAAATCCTTCATACACAAAAAGGATGCGCCGCTGCCGGCACATCCCCTCTTCGATTACTCTTTATTTCACAAATTCTTTTACCTTCTCGTAAATGCTCTCTGAATCCAGCCCATACTTCTTGATCAGCTGAACCGCCGGTCCGGATTCGCCGAAGACATCATTGACTCCGATCTTCAGAACCTTCGCAGGCGCCTTCTGCGCAACCACATCACACACGGCACTTCCAAGGCCGCCGATCACGGAGTGCTCCTCGACTGTCACGATCTTGCCGGTCTTCCCTGCCGCACGGATCACAGCCTCTTCATCCAGCGGTTTGATCGTATGCATATTGATGACTTCTGCACTGATCCCCTCCGCCGCCAGCTTCTCGGCTGCTGCCAGGGATTCAGATACCGGGAGACCGGACGCGATGATGGTAACATCCGTCCCTTCTCTCAGCGTGATCGCCTTCCCAAGCTCGAACTTATAGTCCTCATTCTCATTGATGACCGGAACCGCCAGCCTGCCGAACCTCAGATACACCGGCCCCACATGCTCGTAAGCCGCCTTCACCGCCGCCTTCGCTTCCACATCGTCCGACGGATTGATCACAACCATCCCCGGTATCGTCCTCATCAGCGCGATATCCTCATTACACTGATGGGTCGCGCCGTCTTCTCCTACAGAGATTCCCGCATGGGTCGCGCCGATCTTCACATTCAGATGCGGATATCCGATAGAATTACGCACCTGTTCAAATGCACGTCCCGCCGCGAACATTGCGAAAGAACTCGCGAACGGAACCTTGCCCGTCGTGGCGATCCCCGCCGCAACTCCCATCATATTGCTCTCTGCGATACCGCAGTCGATATGGCGTTCCGGGAATGCCTTCTTGAATACTCCCGTCTTGGTTGCCGCCGCCAGGTCGGCGTCTAATACAACGACATCCTCATGCTCTTTTCCCAATTCGGCCAAAGCATTGCCGTAGCTCTCTCTTGTTGCGATCTTCTTTACATCTGACATAATGCTTCACCTACTTTCTCTAAATCTGCCATTGCCGCAGCATACTGCTCGTCATTCGGAGCGTTGCCGTGCCAGGATGCCTGATTCTCCATGAAGGAAACGTCCTTGCCCTTGATGGTCTTGGCAATGATCGCTGTTGGCTGTCCCTTCGTCTCTCTCGCCTCTTTGAAGGCTGCCGCAATCTCATCGAAATCATTTCCATTAATATTAATAACATGGAAATTAAAAGCCTTGAATTTCTCGTCAATCGGGTACGGTGAATTGACCTCTGTGATCGGTCCGTCGATCTGAAGGTTGTTGTTATCCACGATCACCACAAGGTTGTCAAGCTTCCTGTGAGCCGCAAGCATAGAAGCCTCCCATACCTGTCCTTCCTGGATCTCGCCGTCGCCGAGCAGGGTGTATACTCTGTAGCTGTCGCCGGATAGTTTGGCTGATATCGCCATACCCACTGCGGCAGAGATGCCCTGTCCCAGAGAACCGCTTGACATATCCACACCCGGGATGTGCTTCATATCCGGATGCCCCTGCAGATAAGAGCCTACCTTACGCAGCGTGGTAAGATCCTCTGTCGGGAAGAAGCCTCTGTGCGCCAGTGTCGAATAATATCCCGGCGCCGTATGTCCCTTGGACAATACGAAACGGTCACGATCCGCCTTCTTAGGGTCTGCCGGGTCAACGTTCATTTCCTCAAAAAACAGATACGTATAGATATCTGCCGCGGACAGGGAACCGCCCGGATGACCGGATTTGGCGCTGTGCACCGCCGTCACGATACCTTTGCGGATCTCGTTCGCTGTCTTCATCAATTCCAATTTGTTCATGCCTTCCTCCTACTCTCCAAATACAGCCTTGTAATCTGCCTGGAACTTCGCAATACCTGCATCTGTCAGCGGGTGCTTCGTCATCTGCTCGATCACACCGTAAGGAACTGTCGCAATATGTGCGCCTGCCAGTGCGCAGTCTGTTACGTGCATTGGATGCCGCACGCTTGCCGCGATGATCTCTGTCTTAAGACCTGCAGTCTCGAAGATCTGCGCGATCTCAGCAATCAGGTCTGTACCCCTTACGGAAATGTCGTCAAGGCGTCCAAGGAACGGAGATACATAGGTCGCGCCTGCCCTTGCAGCCAGAAGTGCCTGATTCGCAGTGAAGATCAGCGTCACGTTGGTCTTGATCCCTTCTGCCGTCAACTGCTTACAAGCCTTAAGCCCTTCTACTGTCATAGGAATCTTAACTACCATGTTCGGATGGATCTTGGCGATCTCTCTTCCCTCTGCGATCATTCCTTCCGCATCTACGGTAGTCGCCTTCACCTCACCGCTGATCGGTCCGTCTACGATAGATGCAATCTCAGCGATCACTTCCTCGAATACCCTGCCTTCCTTAGCGATCAGGGATGGATTCGTCGTAACTCCGCAGATGACCCCCATGTCATTCGCTTTCCTGATATCCTCTACCTTCGCTGTGTCAATGAAAAATTTCATTTTTCTTCCTCCTTTTGAATCACACTGTGTTATTACTGTATGAATTGATTATAGCTTATACGATTAACTCCGGTCAATAGGCGCTATTTTTATTAATAATTTTTCCAATTAATAATATGTATATATTAATTCCTCCGCCGCGTTCACTCCAATAATTAAGAGCGCTCCCGGTGAAAATACCACACAAAATCCAAGGACACTCTTAGTTATTAGTAATAATATTTGAAAATATATTAATTTTTATTTCTTTTCACCCGTTTCCCCGGCGCTCTGGCATACCCGGTCGTCCCTCTCACGATCAGCTTAGGCTCATACTCCACGTGATAGGTGCTGACCGGCTCGATCTCCGAATAGGAGTTGTTGCGGGACGCGATCTTCTTCATGATGATATCACAGGCATCCCGCCCCTTGAAGATCACGAAATGCTCGATGGTTGTAAGATCCAGCTTATGCATCCGGGTAAACAAGGTATTGTCGCACCCCATCACCGACATATCCGCCGGGACGCGAAGCTTCGCCTCATGCAGTGCATCCAGTATTCCGAATGCGATCATATCATTCAGCCCTACGATGGCGGTGACATCCCGTTCCTCTCTGAGAAGCTCCCAGGTCAGGTCGTACCCGATCTTATACTCGGAATCGATATGGGCGACATCCAGATCGATCTCTTCTCTGGCTGCCTTGATGATCACATTGCCCTTAAGGCCCGCCTTCTCGTACACCTTCAGGAATCCCTCTACCCGCTTCGAGCGCTGCTTCTGCCTGGCAGTAAGCGGCGGCGCGATATACGCCACCCTCCGGTGACCAAGCTCTAAGAGGTGCTCCGCCATGATACTCCCAAGCTTGGAATTATCAAGCTCCACCGCGTCAACGTCTAATTTCTCATTCTGGTTATTGACGACGGCTACCGGGATCTTCTCTGCCAGCTCCTTCACCAACCCCATAAAGCAATGACTGGGATTACAGGTATAGATAATTCCCAAGGGCCGAAGCTGCCACATCATCTTAAGATAACGCTCTTCCATCTTGAGGTCACGCTGTGTATTGCACACGAACAGTCCGAATCCCTGTTCCTTCGCGCGCAGTTCGATTCCCTGGAGCAGCATGACATAATATGGATTCGTCAGATTCGAGCAGAAGACAACCAGAAGCTTCTCCTTCCTCGCTCCCTTCCTCGTCTTTCTCTTGGGAGCCGAATACCCCAGCTCCTTCGCGGCCGCCTCCACCCTGTCTATGGTTTCTCTGGAAAAAGAAACATTATGCTTTTTATTAAGGACCATGGAAACCGTAGACTGCGATACTCCCGCCGCTTTCGCGATATCCGTAGATGTAACCTTTTTTCCCATCTTTTCTCTCCAATTATCTCTCAGAGCTGCGTCCGCCCTTCTAACGCCCTCAGAAGCGTCACCTCGTCGATATATTCCAGATCTCCGCCTACCGGGACGCCGCTTGCGATCCTGCTGACCCTGATCCCTGCCGGCTTGATCAGCTTACTGATGTACATCGCCGTCGTCTCCCCCTCAAGGCTTGAATTCGTCGCGATGATCACCTCTTCCACGTCCCCCTGCAGACGTTCGATCAGTTCCTTCAGCTTGATGTCCTCCGGCCCGATCCCGAGCATAGGAGAGATTGCGCCGTGGAGTACATGGTACACTCCGTCATACTTGCCCGTCTTCTCATAGGCGGCCAGATC
>CANDQP010000133.1 GCA_947388185.1 uncultured Dorea sp.
TCAGCGTCAATGACAAAGAAGGACAGGAAGCGTTCTTTCAGGAAACCTATGAAGGAGTGATCCGGAGGATTCTGACCTGTCAGTCAAAACCTGCAGTGATAATTCTGAATCATGTAAATTACGATTCGGGAAGCAATCTTCAAGAATGTCATAATGAGGTGGGAGACTGGTATGGTATTCCTCATGTCAGCATGAAAGATACGCTGTATCAAAGGGTGAAAGAAGGCGTGTATCAGAAAGAGGAACTGACACCGGACGGGCTGCATCCCAGTGATAAGGGACATGAGCTGGCAGCCGGTGAGATCATTTCTTTCCTCTGTAAAGTAAAGGAAGATATGGGGAAGGAAGATGAGGAAAAAGCATTTCCAGAGCCGATGACGGCAAATGCATACGAATATGCCAGAAGGCTTACGGTGCGGGAGGCTTTGCCTGAACTTTCGGGATTTCGGATTGATACGGACGAGAAAACAGGACATCTAGATATCTTTAAGAACGGATGGATCGGCAAAATGCCGGGAGACCGGATCGTGTTTGAAGAGGAGGCTGCCTGTATCGGAATACAGTTCCGGCAGTCGGTTGCACGGCCGGCTCTGCGGGCGAAGCTGATACTGGACGGGGACGAGGAACATGCCTGGATACTGGACGGTAATTTTGATGAGGATTGGGGAGACTGCGCACAGCTGGTTTCGATCCTCCATCATGGAGAGCAAAAAAAACACCGTATTGAGATAGAGGTTCTGGATGATATGTTGGAGGATGCGACGCCGTTTTACCTGATGTCGCTGATTCTTTCCTGATTTTTTAGGAAGTCAAAGACGCCGCGGGAATCAATATATAAGATGAAAATAGGAGGATATTTCAGGTATGGATGCAAGGGAAATCTATGAATTCTGGCTC
Source organism: uncultured Dorea sp. (assembly GCA_947388185.1). Classification (GTDB taxonomy): domain Bacteria; phylum Bacillota; class Clostridia; order Lachnospirales; family Lachnospiraceae; genus Sporofaciens. The sequence continues at coordinate 898 of CANDQP010000133.1, forward strand.
ACAGATTCTTATTTTGACGAGAAAACGAAGGAAGAGCTGAGGGGTATTGCAGAGGATGAAAAGGAGATAGAGGAACGGTTCTACAAGGAGCTGGAGTTTGGAACAGGAGGCCTGCGCGGGATCATTGGCGCAGGTACAAATCGTATGAATATCTATACCGTGCGTAAGGCAACGCAGGGGCTGGCAAATTTTATCATCAGGGAACAAGCGCAGGAAAAGGGTGTGGCGATTGCTTATGATTCCCGGAATATGTCTCCTGAATTTGCAGAAGAAGCGGCTCTGTGCCTTGCGGCGAACGGGATCAGAGCTTATATATTCCCGTCTCTTCGTCCCACGCCGATGCTGTCGTTTGCGCTGCGAAAGCTTGGATGTATTGCAGGGATCGTGGTAACGGCGAGCCATAATCCGCCGGAATATAATGGCTATAAAGTCTACTGGGAGGATGGCGCGCAGATTACATTTCCTAAGGATAAGGAGATCATCGGGGAGGTAAAGGGCATCACAGATTATGCGCAGGTGAAGACAACGTCACGGGAAGAGGCGCTAAAGACTGGTTTTTACCAGGTGATCGGTGAGGAAATCGATGATGCGTATATGGAGGAGCTGAAAAAACTGGTCCTGCATCCGGAGATCATCCAGCAAGAAGCAAAAGCTCTGAAGATTGTCTATACGCCGCTCCATGGAACGGGAAATATTCCGGTCAGGAGAGTGCTCCGAGAGCTTGGATTTGCCAATGTCTATGTGGTAAAAGAACAGGAATTACCAGACGGCAGCTTCCCGACTGTCTCATACCCTAATCCGGAAGATAAGAATGCGTTTGTACTGGCTCTTGGATTGGCGAAAGAGGTGGATGCGGATATCGTACTGGCGACAGATCCGGATGCGGACCGTCTTGGCGTATATGCGAAGGATACAAAGACAGGGGAATATGTAAGCTTTACCGGAAATATGTCCGGGATGCTGATTCTGGAGTACCAGCTTTCACAGAGAAAGGAGCTGGGACTGCTTCCGGAGAATGGAGCCGTTGTCACAACGATCGTGTCCGGCAAGATGGCAAGAGAGGCTGCAAAAGCCTATCAGGTGGAGCTGATCGAGACTTTGACAGGATTCAAATATATCGGAGAACAGATTAAATTCTTCGAGCAGAATCAGGAAAAGGAATATATATTTGGTTATGAGGAGAGCTACGGATGCCTTGTGGGAACCCATGCACGCGATAAGGATGCGGTTGTGGCGGTGATGGCGCTCTGCGAGGCGGCGGCTTATTACAAGAGCCAGGGAATGACATTGTGTGATAAGATGCAGGAATTGTTTGAGGTATATAGATATTATAAGGAAGATCTGTGTACCGTGACTCTAAAGGGACAGGATGGGGCGAAACAGATTGATGCAATGATGGAAAAGCTTCGTCTGGATGTGCCAAAGAGCATTGGCTGTATGAGAGTGACCCAGTTCAGAGATTACAGGGAAGACGTAAAGATTGATATGGCAAGCGGGAAAAAGACTGGTACCGGGCTCCCGAAATCTAATGTGCTGTATTTTGAACTGGAAAATAGTGCATGGTGCTGTGTGCGTCCGTCCGGCACAGAGCCGAAGATTAAATTCTATGTGGGCGTAAAGGGGAAAAGTGAAGAAGATGCAAAAGCTTTAATGCAGAATATTACAGAAGATGTAACCCGCTGCACCGTCGGTTTGCAGATGCATAGCTGACACGAATATCAAGCACTGTCAAGGTCGATGTAATGGCGTACAAGGAGGATATGATGGGATTTTCAGAGAATTTTGTGTGGGGCGCGGCAACCAGCGCCTATCAGATAGAGGGCGCGGTAAAGGAAGAAGGGAAAGGCGAACATATATGGGATGTGTATGTAAAAGAGCCGGGGCATATATATGGCGGACATAATGGAAACAGCGCATGTGACCATTACCACAGATTTCGTGAAGACGTAAGTATTATGAAGGAAATCGGCATTATGGCATATCGTTTTTCTATCGACTGGTCAAGAGTCCTGCCGGAAGGTTTTGGCTCTGTGAATGAGAGTGGTATCGTCTTTTATGATTCGTTGATCAATGAGCTGTTAAAAAATGGGATCGAGCCGTATATCACCCTGCATCACTGGGAACTCCCGTATGAGATTTACAAACGGGGAGGCTGGATGAATCCTCAGATCGTTGAGTGGTTTGGAGAATATGCAAGGCTTATTGCCGAACGGTTCAGCGACAGGGTGACTCATTTCTTTACCCTGAACGAACCGCAGTGCTTTGTCGGCCTAGGGTATTTGACGGGCGATCATGCGCCGGGAATCAAAGCGCCCTTACGAGATACTTTCGAAATGGCACATAATGCGCTGAAGGCGCATGGAAGGGCAGTGCAGATGTTACGGCAGTATGGGAAACAAAGGCTGACTGTGGGCTATGCGCCTACTTGCGGGATGTGCTACCCTGAAACAGAGAAGGCGGAAGACATTGAAGCGGCAAGACAGGCGTTATTTGCCATGAATCAGGATGACAGGAATTGGACATGGAATGTATCCTGGTGGTCAGATCCGGTGCTGCTTGGAAATTATCCGGAAGAAGGGCTTAAGCGGTATGAGCCATACCTGCCCAGAATAACGGATGAGGATATGAAGCTGATAGCAGAGCCGATTGATGTATATGGACAGAATATATACAATGGACGGTGCATCCGCATGGGCAGGGACGGTATGCCAGAAGAAGTGAAACGCTGTGAAGGGTTTCCGAAGACTGCTGTTTCCTGGCCGGTGACGCCGGAAGCTCTTTACTGGGGACCTAAATTCTTATATGAACGGTATCGGAAACCCCTATATATAACAGAGAATGGGATGTCCTGCCATGATGTTGTTTCGATAGACGGCAAGGTACATGATCCGAACCGGACGGACTTTTTGGCAAGGTATCTTAAGGAGCTTAAAAGAGCGGCGGGGGAGATTGACTTAAGAGGATATTTCCATTGGTCTCTTATGGATAATTTCGAGTGGGAGAAAGGGTATTCGGAGCGATTCGGCCTGGTGTATGTGGATTATCAGACACAGAAAAGAATGAAAAAAGATTCCGCGTACTGGTATCAGGATGTGATTCGAAGTAATGGAGCTAATTTATGAGTATATTAAAATTAAAACCAAGCTGTAAAGACTATCTTTGGGGCGGCAGCAGACTTGTAGAAGAATATGGAAAAGAGTATGACGGAGAGGTGCTGGCAGAAACGTGGGAGTTATCCTGTCACCCGGACGGGCCGTCTGTGATACGGAATGGGAAATATACAGGCAGAACGCTGTCAGAATATATTGAGCAGGAAGGAAAAGATGTCCTTGGAACACATTGCAGAAGATTCAGGGATTTTCCGATTCTGACAAAGTTTATTGACGCGAAGGATAATCTATCCATCCAGGTGCATCCTGATAACCGATATGCTTTGAAGAATGAAGGGCAATACGGCAAGACGGAGATGTGGTACGTCATGGATGCCGGGAAGGAAGCATTTCTATATTACGGATTCAAGAAAGAGATCAGCAGAGAAGAGTTTGCAAGACGGATTCAGGAGGACACGCTTCTCGAGGTGCTGAATGCGGTGCCGGTGCAAAAAGGCGATGTATTGTTTATAGAGTCGGGAACGATCCATGCGATCGGAAAGAATATTCTGATCGCGGAGATTCAGCAGAATTCTAATATAACCTATCGTGTATATGATTATGGCAGAGTCGGAAAAGACGGGAAAAAGAGAGATCTGCATATAGAGAAAGCGCTTGCGGTTACAAACAGGATTCCGATTGTTAAAGATAATAGCAGTTACCCCCATGTGGCAGACTGTGATTACTTTACCGTGGATAAACTGAATCTGGACGGGAAGGTTATGAGGGAGCTTACAGGCGAGGTGTCAGAGGAATCCTTTGCCAGTATCTTAATGCTGGACGGGGAAGGGATCATTGAAAATGAAGGAGAAACTCTGGGTTATAAAAAAGGAGACAGTTTTCTCCTGTCGGCAGGGAGCGGGAAATATACGATAAAAGGGACGTGCGACGCCCTGATCACGACGATCCGGGAAAAAGCAGCGCAGGTAAGGGTAGGAATTGCGGTAGGCGGAACAGATACCAGGATCGGGCTGGTAGATGTCCATCAGCACGTGATAGCAGAACGGGCGATAAAAACCAATGCGGAACGTCCGGCAGAAGAAGTGGTTGAAGAGATCGGGAAGACGGTCCTTGCGCTTTTGGAACAGCAGAAGATCCCCATGGATCAATGTGTGGGAGCAGGAATCGGCGTACCGGGTACGGTGGACAGAAAACAGGGAGTTGTCCGTTATTCGAATAATATCAGATGGGAAGATGTAGACATCGTAAAAGAGATGGGAAAATACCTGCCGATACCTATCTATATTGCAAATGACGCGGACTGCGCGGCTCTAGGCGAGGTCACGGCAGGGGCAGGCAGGGATTATCAGGATGTTATCATGCTTACGCTCGGAACGGGCGTAGGGGGCGGAATTATTCTGGACGGCAATATCTATGAAGGAAAGGGGATCGGCGGAAGCGAACTGGGGCACATGGTGATTGTGGAAAACGGAGAGCAGTGTACCTGCGGAAGAAAAGGCTGTCTGGAAGCGTATGCTTCTGCGACAGCGCTGATCCGGGATGTCAGACGTGCTGTGGGAAAAGAGCTGACGCCGGAGGCAATCTTTGCAGCGGCGAAGAAGGATGAGGCGGTGAAGGCAGTCGTGGATTCCTATATCAGAAGGCTTGGAACAGGGATCGTGAATATCGTGAATATTTTCCGCCCGCAGCTGGTATTGCTTGGCGGCGGGGTATCTGTTCAGGGGGAAGAGCTTATAAAACCAGTGGAAGAAATTATGAGACAGGGGTGCTTTGGAAAAGAAAAGAGCGAGCTTCCTCAGATTAAAATTGCATCTCTTGGGAACGAGGCGGGGATGATCGGGGCGGCTGGTCTGATATGATTCTTTCAAATTCATGATAAAATATGCATATACATACGCCTAATGTCTGCCGCACGACGGCATTCTCTACTCAAATATGAAAAAATAGTCATTTTTTGACGGTTCATACTGTTATGCCCCACGCCCGAATGGTCTTGTACTGTTCGGGCGCTTTCTTATAAAATCTGAGCCGCTTTATGAACATTCTGTGAACAGTATTAAGAAGTACTTGACAATTTGTTTCAGGGTTTGAAAAATGAAACTAGCAATTATAGTATATAGGTGAAAAATGAATAAATTACAACAAGAAATTAATAGTTTTCATAATCAAAAATGCTCTTATAAAAGTACTTCAGACACAGACTGTTTATGTTCTTTGGCATATTGGCTTTATATTTACGGAGATAAAGAGCTTGCGTTGAAAATTTGTGAAATTGCCCATGGGGTAGAGTTTTCATTCGAATTTAGAGATTGGAATAGTGGTATTCAAAATATTTATGGGCTGGAAATTCGTATAGCAAGGGAATTATTAGGTGAAAATCGTAGAAATAATATCCCGCCGTCTTTATTAGAGTATTGTTTCTCAAAAAGAGTTATAAAGGAAGTCAGCTATCCGCAGATTCTAAGAGAAGATAAGATTGCTGCCTGCAATAGTAAATTCTTAAATACTGAATTGTGTCTGGCGCTTTACAATATGATTGGACTTGGCGAGACAGGATTATATACTGAACTTAATAAAAACTGGGGAAAAATCGAAAAAACTATAGATATTTATATTGATTGTCTCAAAGATGAAATCTTATTTGGAGAACTATAGGAGAGGAATTTATTCGGGATTGCTGTTATCAGGAGATTGAAGGCTAATGCCGATTTCCCCTTTTTGCTGTGCGGAAGTAGTGACAAATAGTTTAGAAAAGGTTATAATAAGTTATCTGGTTCATAAAATAAGTAAACAGACAGAGACAGATATTATGGTAAAAAACAATATAGAAAAAGATGAAAAGAGAAATTATTAGTATGTATAATATAGTAGGAAGAAGAACGAGGTCAACTTCCATTAGAGAACACAAACAGATAAATCCTCCGAACAACTGAATAGCAAATCTTGAAGCACTTGTTGTTGACTGAAAGAACGGTCAAGCAGCAGGTGCTTTTTTCTTTCCCTTAATCCTCTGGAAATTTTTACAGGTATAGACTACACAAATTGGCTGTTCGTGAGCAAACAAGTGAGAACACATTTCTCCTTTGAAAACTGAATAGCAGCCGCCAGAGGGATACCTGCCGCAGAGGATAGCAAGAGCCACGATATGAACCTGCCCTCTGCTTAATCCGTGCATAGCACCGACAGAGAAAACGCCGCTTTGGTAAAGCGTGGAACTGTATGGATTGGCTGTGTTACATATTCCATTCTTTATGGGATGTGAAAATTTCAAAGGAGGATACTTGCTTATGAATGAATGTATCAAATCAAAACCACGAAAGGAGTGCCGCTATGCAGAAACTGAAAACGGTGGATGCGGACACGCTTCTGTGCCAGCCCCTTGATAAGCCCTGCTTTGTGGTGGACGGTCTTATCCCTGCGGGCTTGTCGCTGTTTTGCGGCTCGCAGAAAATCGGCAAAAGCTGGCTGATGTTAAAGCTCTGCCTTTGCGTGTCGCAGGGTACGCCTTTCTGGGAAATTCCTACAACGCAGGGAGATGTCCTGTACCTTTGTCTGGAGGATACCTTTTACCGCATACAGGACAGGCTTTTTCGGCTGACCGACGAAGCCAGTAAATGTCTGCACTTTGCCGTGGCAAGCTGCAAGCTGACGGACGGTCTTGTAGGACAGCTTGAGGAATATCTGAAAGTCTATCCTGACAGCAGGCTCATTGTGATCGACACCTTGCAGAAGATACGCACCGCTTCAAAGGAAAATGCCTACGCAAATGATTACGGGGATATATCCCTTATCAAAGATTTTGCAGACAGGCACGCTCTGGCGGTGGTGGTCGTACACCATATCCGCAAGCAAAAGGACAGCGATGTGTTCAATCAAGTATCTGGCACGACAGGTCTGACAGGAAGTGCAGACACGAACTTCGTCTTAGAGAAAACCAACCGTGCGGGCGATACCGCTGTTCTTTATGCCACGGGCAGGGATATTGAATATCAGGAGTTTACCCTCCGCTTCCGTAATTGCAGTTGGGAACTTCTGGAACGCAAAGGACAGGAACAGTTGGCGGCGGCAAGTGTGCCGCCTGTTCTTTTTCGGGTGGCAGCGTTTATGCAGGACAAACGGGAATGGTCGGGAACAGCAACCGAACTGTTAGAACAGCTTGGGGAAACCGACACCGCCCCTACCGTTATCACAAAACTGCTCAACGAGTACCGTATCACATTTCTGAAAGACAACAATCTTGTCTATGACTACCGCCGTATCAAGGCGGGCAGGCGTATCGTGCTTGCAAGGGGTGACGGGGTTGACAGTGGTGACGGTGATTTTGGGATACCCCCAAAAGCCTGTCCTGCCGACACAGCTCGCTATCTCTGTGGACAACGCCGCAGAGCATTTTTCTGTGCAGCCGACATTCTTCCATACCTTTCTTATCTGCTGAAAAGAAAATCCTATGTCCCTGCACCTCCGTTCTGGATTCGTTTTCTCTTGACT
>CANDQP010000134.1 GCA_947388185.1 uncultured Dorea sp.
AGTATAAGAGAAAAACTGGATACCATAAGAAGAATGGTCACAGACAGCAGTATACTGCAGTAAAGATTGACAAGATCAACGCTTAATTCGGGAGTGATTCTATGATTCATGTAACCATTTACCGGAATGCTAAGGAAGAGTGTGTAGGATTTCTGACAGACGGACATGCCGGATACAGTGAAGAAGGCCATGACATCGTGTGTGCCGCGGCATCTGTGCTGATCATCAATACGATGAATGCAATTGAGTTATATGCGCAGGATACCTGTTCTCTCGTTACGAACGAAGAGACTGGGATGATTTCCTATCATCTGACAAGCGGTCATCCGTCGAAGGATGCAGAATTGCTGCTTAAGACTATGATCCTTGGATTGGAAGAGATGGTTGCTGATGAGAACTATGCAGAATATATTGATTTAACATTCGAGGAGGTGTAACAACCATGATGAAATTAAACCTTCAGTTTTTCGCTCATAAGAAAGGTGTCGGCTCTACTAAGAACGGAAGAGATTCCGAGTCTAAGAGACTTGGCGCTAAGAGAGCGGACGGACAGTTTGTAAAAGCCGGCAATATCCTTTACAGACAGCGCGGAACAAAGATTCATCCAGGCGTTAATGTTGGACGCGGCGGTGACGATACATTGTTCGCTCTTGTGGATGGTGTTGTAAGATTCGAGAGAAAAGGAAGAGACAAGAAGCAGGTTTCTATCTATCCGGTAGCTTAAGATAGCGAAGATGTGTAAGTCTAAGGGAGTGTTGCAGGATAACTGATATCAGTTAGAGAGCGGCACTCTTTTTTAACATATGTACTGACCGGCCCGAACCGGGAGAATATTCATAGATTGGGAGGACATTCATGTTTGCAGACAGAGCAAAGATATTGATAAGATCAGGAAAAGGCGGCGACGGACATGTCAGCTTCCGCAGAGAACTGTATGTACCCAACGGCGGACCCGACGGCGGCGACGGCGGGCGGGGCGGCGACGTGATCTTCGAAGTTGACGAGGGGCTGAACACATTGCAGGATTACCGCCACAAGAGAAAATATGCGGCCAGAGACGGGGAATCCGGCGGCAAAAGGCGGTGTCACGGAGCGGATGCCGAAGATATCATTTTAAAAGTACCGGAAGGAACGGTCGTCAAAGAAGCGGAGTCCGGCAAGGTAATCGCGGATATGTCGGGAGATAACCGCCGGCAGATCATATTGAAGGGCGGCAGGGGCGGACTAGGGAACCAGCACTACGCAACTGCCACCATGCAGGTTCCCAAGTATGCGCAGCCGGGACAGCCGTCCCGGGAACTGTGGGTGACGCTGGAACTGAAAGTGATCGCGGATGTAGGTCTTGTGGGATTCCCCAATGTGGGCAAATCCACCTTCCTTTCCCGCGTGACGAATGCAAGACCTAAGATTGCCAACTATCATTTTACCACGCTGAACCCGAACTTGGGGGTGGTGGATCTGCCTGACGGACAGGGTTTCGTGATCGCGGATATTCCCGGGCTGATCGAGGGTGCTTCGGAGGGAGTCGGTCTTGGCCATGAGTTCCTGCGCCATATTGAACGGACCAAGCTGATGATCCATATTGTGGATGCGGCAGGTACGGAAGGCCGTGATCCGGTAGAGGATATCTACAAGATCAACGCGGAATTGGAGGCATATAACCCGGATATTGCAGGCAGGCCGCAGATCATTGCAGCTAATAAGATCGATGTGATCTTCCAGGACGGCGAGGATCCAATCGCACGCCTGAAAGCAGAATTTGAACCGAAAGGAATCCCGGTATATCCGATCTCCGGAGTGACGGGAGCGGGAATCAGGGAGCTTCTGTATGCAGTAGCCGAGAAGCTCAAGGAGACGGATCAGGCTCCGGTTGTCTTCGCGCAGGAATATTTCCCGGAAGAAGAGCTGATCTATGAGAACCTGCCGTATACGGTTAAGCCGGAAGACGGCGTATATGTGGTCGAGGGACCTAAGATCGAGAAGATGCTTGGTTACACTAACCTGGATTCCGAGAAGGGATTCGCCTTCTTCCAGAAGTTCCTTAAGGATACGGGTATCCTCGAAGAATTAGAAGCGGCGGGGATACAGGAAGGTGATACCGTGCGGATGTATGGACTGCAATTTGATTATTACAAGTAGGGCTAGGAGAGAGAAGATGACGACAAAACAGAGAGCATATTTGAAAGGGCTTGCGATGACCATGGACCCGATCTTCCAGATTGGGAAGAACAGCATGACGCCCGAACTTACCAAGGCCATTGACGAGGCGCTGGAGGCCAGAGAGCTTATCAAGGTCAGCGTGCTGAAGAACTGCATGGATGACCCGCGCGCGTTAGCCCAGACTTTGGCAGAGCGGACCCATTCCCAGGTAGTGCAGGTGATCGGCAAGAAGATCGTCCTGTACAGAGAAGGAAAAAACAAGAATAAAAAGATAGAGCTGCCATAGAGGATTCCTTTATAAATGGCATATGTAATCACGAAATGGAGTTGGGAGCTATGAAGATTGGAATTATGGGGGGGACATTTGATCCGATACACAACGGACATCTGATGCTTGGGCAGGCGGCCTATGAGGCCTTTGGACTCGACCGGGTCTGGTACATGCCCAACGGGAACCCTCCGCATAAGGAGACTTCTATAAACGGAACGGCAATTAAAGACCGTGCGGAGATGGTGCGTCTTGCCATTGCGCCGCACAGGAATTTCCGGCTAGAGATGTATGAGGCGAACCGCCGGGACGTCTCTTACTCTTACAGTACAATGGAATATTTCAAAGGGATCTATCCGGAGGATGAATTCTATTTTATCATAGGAGCCGATTCCCTTTTTATGATCGATCAGTGGGGTCATCCGGAGCGGATCTTCCCCACCTGCACCATACTGGCCGCTTACCGGGATGAGATCAATACGAGAGAGGCGATGGAAGAGAAGATCCGTGAGCTTAACGAGACTTACCGCGCGCGGATCAGACTTCTGGTCACGCCGCTTATCAAGATATCTTCCCACGAACTGCGCAGGGCCGTGAGAGAGGGGAAGAGCATTGCGGACTGGGTTCCGGCCCCGGTCAATGACTATATCCTGGAAAATCATCTGTACAGAGAAGAGGTCGGCAGCTATGAATCATAAGATTACTAAGATCAGACGTAAAATGATGACGGAGCTTGACAAGGACAGATATGAGCACACGCTGGGCGTAATGTACACAGCGGCGTCTCTTGCCATGCGCTATGACGAGGATATTGAGAAGGCATTGATCGCGGGTCTTCTCCATGACTGTGCCAAGTGTCTCTCCGGCGACACGAAGATTAAGCTCTGTAAGAAATATCATTTGAATGTATCGGAGGTAGAGAAGGAGAATCCAAGCCTCCTCCATGCCAAGTTAGGGGCTTTTCTTGCTGCGAAGAAATACCATATCAAGGATAAGGATATCATCAATGCGATCGCAAGCCATACCACAGGGTGTCCCCATATGTCCCTGCTTGATAAGATCATCTATATTGCCGATTATATCGAGCCGGGAAGAAAGGAACTGCCTAATATGGCGGAAGTCCGCAAGCTGGCATTTACAGATATAGATGCCTGTCTGTACCGGATCCTTAAGGATTCCCTTGAATATCTGACTGGTATGAACGTACCCATTGACCCTATGACAGAAAAAACATATTTATATTATAAAAGTAAACGAGAAGAAAAGGAGGAACAGTATGGATAAGGATAACGTTAAGGAAATGGCGCGGATCGTGTATCGTGCCCTTGAAGACAAGAAGGGAGAGAATATCAGTATCATTGATATCTCCGGAATCTCACCTCTTGCTGATTATTTCATCATTACAAACGGTTCCAATGACAGCCAGGTAAAAGCGTTGGTTGATAATGTAGAAGAGAAGATGCATGGGGCCGGACATTCACAGATACAGCGGGAAGGGCTGCGTTCCGGCAACTGGGTTCTTCTGGATTACGGCGATGTGGTTGTACACGTATTCGACCGGGAGAACCGGGAGTTCTACCACCTGGAACGTATCTGGAGCGACGGACGCAAGATCGAGAATATAGACGAATTATAAGTGGAATGATAAGTTGATCAGACAGCAGTTATGAATGGGAGAGTATACTTCTATTCATAACTGCTTTTTACATCTAATCAAAGAAACGGAAGATACCGATCACCTTGCCGAGAATCTGCAGATCCGTCACGATGATCGGATCCATCGTATCATTCTCAGGCTGCAGGCGGATATAGCCGTCCTCTTTATAGAATGTCTTCACCGTAGCGCCGTCCTCGATGAGCGCGACCACCATCTCCCCGTTGCGCGCGGTAGCACGCTGTTCGACAAGAACGAAATCACCGTCTAAGATCCCCGCATTGATCATGCTCTCTCCCTTCACCTTCAATATAAAGGTCTGGTTATTCGGCATATACTCCATCGGGATAGGGAAGTAGTTCTCGATATTCTGTTCTGCGAGTATCGGTTCGCCGGCGGCAACCCGTCCGATGATCGGAACATTCACCATCTCGCGCCGCATAAAATTAAATGAATCGTCCAGGATCTCAATTGCCCTTGGCTTGGTCGGGTCACGGCGGATATAGCCGTTCTTCTCAAGCGTCTCCAAATGAGAGTGGACCGAAGAAGTAGACTTTAAGTGGACCGCTTCGCAGATATCCCGTACTGCGGGCGGGAAGCCCCGTTCCAATATCTGTGATTTGATATATTCTAATATTTCCTTCTGCTTTGGGCTTATCTTACCTTGTCCCATAGAAACCTCCTTTTTCCAATCGGTGTTTTGCGCGTCCCAAAGATTGACCTTCGACGCTTGTATCATAATAGTATCTTACCACAATATCCGTCAAATAGCAAACAAATGTTTAGAAAATATGTTCGATAATTTCCCTGGAAAGTATTGACAAACAGTTGTTCGGATTCTATAATGTAAAAAGAACAGTTGTTCGCGCGAAAATATGTACTGATTGTCCAGATTTCTGGACACCTGGAGTGAGATAATTAGTTTTGTAACAGATAAGTAACAAGATAATTGAAAATGATAGGGGGAATTAGGAATGAGGAGACAAGATTCATGTATGTCAGGAGTGAAAAGGGATAATAGAATGTTCATTAAGCGGTTGCTGCTCATTGTAACCGTCAGTATCTTTGCACTGGGGCTCAGTGTGATCCTGTCGAATGATCCGGTGGATGCACATATAGAGAATACGGCAGCTGAATGCGGATCCGGTGTATTGGACCGGTGTAAGTATTATACGAGTATTGAGGTTTCTGTCGGGGATTCCTTATGGAGTATTGCCGAGGAATATATGGATGCGGGGAATCAGTCGGTTTATGACTATATCGATGAGATTAAAGCGATCAATGGGCTTAAGTCTGATCAGATTCGGGCTGGGGAATATTTGATGGTGTCTTATTATGAATGATACCTTGTGCAAGCACAAACTTATTAGCTGGGGGTTAATAGGGGGCTGGCGGTGTGGGGGGATCGTTCACCCCGCGCCATTCGCAAAAACGCATCTGCGATGCTTTCCGCCGCTGTGCGGCTCCTTTTGCTCATGAACTTGGCGCTCCCTGCCTCATCTATTCTTCAAATAAGTCCTTGTGCAAGCACAAACTTATTTGAAGAGTAGATGAGGTGTGAATGATCTATACGACAAATACCGATTTTTCCAAAAGATGTGGACAAGAAATGCCGGATATGTTATAATCAGCCTGGGATTGAATCAATTAATAAGGAGGTATCATCTATGGCTGATACAAAAACTTATCATGAACAGACACGGATCGATCAGACGATTCGTCTCCGCGAAGTATTGAAGACGCTGCCGCCGTTTGCGAAGGATTATTTCCGTGCGATCGAACCGAAGTCTTCGGCAAGGACCAGGATCAATTATGCATATGACGTCCGCATCTTTTTCCATTTCCTGATGGAGAATAATCCTGTATACAAGGACTATACCATAGACCAGTTCAAGGTTGACGATCTTGAGAAGCTTGAGCCGGTGGATATTGAGGAATATATGGAATATCTGAAGGTCTATGAGCGTGAAGCCGAACTGATCACCAACGGCGAGAAGGGACTTGCAAGGAAGATGTCTGCACTGCGGAGCTTCTATAATTATTATTACAAGCATCAGATCATCTCTAAGAATCCAACCTTATTGGTGGATATGCCCAAGCTTCACGATAAGGCAATCATCCGGCTTGATACGGATGAGGTCGCGCTGCTTCTTGACTTCGTAGAGAACTGCGGAAGCCAGTTAACCGGTCAGGCTCTTACCTATTATAATAAGACACGGGAACGTGACCTGGCGATCCTGACATTGCTTCTGGGAACCGGGATCCGTGTATCAGAGTGCGTCGGGCTTGATCTGAATGACGTAGACTTCAAGAATAGCGGGATCACCGTTACCCGCAAGGGCGGCAACCAGATGGTTGTCTATTTCGGCGATGAGGTTGCGGACGCCCTTGCGCAATATATCGAAGGCAGCCGTAAGGCGGTTACTCCCCTCTCCGGCCATGAGAACGCCCTGTTCTTGTCCTCTCAGAGACGCCGGATGGGCGTTCAGGCAGTGGAGAACATGGTGAAGAAGTATGCCCGACAGGTGACGCCCAATAAAAAGATCACACCCCACAAGCTTCGCAGTACCTACGGAACTTCTCTGTATAAAGAGACCGGAGATATCTATCTCGTTGCCGACGTCCTTGGCCATAAGGATGTGAATACTACCAAGAAGCACTATGCGGCGATTGATGAAGACAGGCGCCGCAAGGCCGCATCAGCCGTCAGGTTACGGGAATCTTAGGAAAGGACCGATATCATTTACTATGAGATTACAACAACTTTTAAGCTATACACGGAAAGCCGTTGATGAATATACCATGATCGAGGAAGGCGACCATATTGCCGTTGGGATCTCCGGCGGCAAGGACAGCCTGACCCTCCTGTATGCCATGCACGGCCTGAGACGCTTCTATCCTAAGAACTTCAAGCTAAGCGCAGTCACGGTGGATCTGGGATATTCGGAATGTGATTTTACACCTGTCACAGAGCTTTGTAGGGAACTTGGCGTCCCTTATCAGATCGTCAGGACTGATATCGCCCATATCTTGTTCGAGGAACGCAAGGAGAGCAATCCCTGCTCCCTCTGCGCCAAGATGCGCAAAGGAGCGCTGAATCAGGCGGTAAAGGAGATGGGATGCAATAAAGTGGCGTATGCGCACCACAAGGATGATATTATAGAGACTATGCTGCTCTCGCTGCTCTTTGAAGGGCGTTTCTACTCTTTCTCGCCCAGGAGTTACTTAGACCGCATGGAACTGACCGTCATCCGTCCCATGATGTTTGTAGATGAAGCGGATGTGATCGGATTCCGGAACAAGTACCAGCTTCCGGTGGTCACAAGCCGGTGTCCCATTGATGGCTATACCAAGAGACAGTATGCCAAGGAACTCACAGCACAACTGAACCGCGAGCATCCCGGAGCGAAGCAGCGGATGTTCACGGCCATATTGAACGGGAATATTCAGGGCTGGCCTGAACGGATCCCACATATAAGATGATGAATCAGAAAGCCATATTACAGCCTTTTATCCTTATCATTCTCTTTTAACGCTACCAATTCCTTAATGGCATTGGCAGTACCCTCAATACCAAGCATGGAGCTGTTCAGGCAGAAATCATAGCTGTCAGCAGCTCCCCATTTCTTATTGCTGTAGTAATTGTAATAGCTTGCCCGTTTCTTATCTGTCTTAACGATCAATTCCTTGGCTTTCGCATCCGTAAGGTCATAGATCCGGGCAATTCTCCTGATCCGCGCATCCATGTCTGCATGGATAAACAGACGGATCACGTTATCATACTCTTCCAGCGCATAATCGGCGCAGCGCCCTACCAGGATACACGGTCCCTCTTCCGCGATCTTCTTGATGGCGTCGAACTGCGCAAGAAATACCTTATGGTTGATTGGCATATCGGTATAGCTTCCGGAGGTGTAGCCGAGAGAATAGGTATCCATTACCAGAGAATATAAGAAGCTGTTGGTTGGCTTCTCATCATGTGTCTCAAATAATTCCTGACAGATGCCGCTCTCCTTCGCTGCCCGGTCAAGCATCTCTTTATCGTATAATTTAATATCCAGATCCGCTGCAACTTTATAGCCAATCTCTCTGCCGGCGCTTCCATACTGCCTGCCTATCGTGATAATAGTATTCGTTTTTGCCATGCAAATCACACTCCTATTCATTGATCTCTAGTAGATATGGGGATTACTCCCCATACCCCTATACTAAACCGTACGTGCGC
>CANDQP010000135.1 GCA_947388185.1 uncultured Dorea sp.
ATATTCCCCTGTTCTTGGGTGGATCAGTCCCAGTGTCTTCGCATGGAGCGTCTGTCCCTGAAGGCCGGGAAACGGACATCAGTGCGGACCATAGACCATATCCCCCAGCAGCGGATGGCCGATACTTGCCATATGAACGCGGATCTGGTGTGTACGGCCTGTCTCCAATTCACATTCCAGATAGGTATATCCTGCCGGGCATCCGCCGCAGGTCTTGCTGCCGCCCTGGAAGCGCTGTAAGACCCTGTAATGGGTAACCGCCCTTTTTCCGTTCTTTGCGTGGATGCTCATCTTCTTGCGGTCAGCAGGATGTCTGCCGATCGGTGCATCAACAGTGCCCTTGTCATCCCTGACACTGCCGTGTACGATCGCCGCATAGACCCGCCTGATAGAATGCGCCTTCAGCTGCTCTGCAACGCTCTGATGGGCGATATCATTCTTACAGACCACTAGCGAGCCGGTTGTGTCCATATCGATCCGATGCACGATTCCAGGACGCATCATGCCGTTGATCCCGGACAGCTCCTCGCGGCAGTGATACATTAACGCGTTGACCAGGGTGCCGCTGTAATGACCGGGTGCAGGGTGCACGACCATCTGCTTGGGCTTGTTGACGATGATGATATCCGAATCCTCATACAGGATGTCAAGCGGAATATTCTCCGGCTCAATATCCGGCTCTTTGATCTCAGGAATCGTAACCGTCACCAGGTCTCCCGGCAGAAGGCGGCAACTCGCCTTGACGGGATGTCTGTTGACGCAGACCTGCTTCTCCTTGATGAGCTTCTGGATATAAGACCTGGAGCAGTCCGGAAGCATCTCTGCCAGATACCGGTCGATGCGTTCCTCATCCTGATTCTCAGTGATGTAAAATTCTTTCAAAACATCCTCCCTCTCAGCGGCGCATGATCCGTTCAAAATCCTCCTCCTTGTAATAGAAGCAGATGAGGATCGCCACTGCAAATGCGGCCACCGTAACATAGATATCCGCTACATTGAATATAGGAAAATCGATCAGTTTAAAATACAGAAAATCAACCACATAATTAAGCGTGATCCTGTCGATACAGTTCCCCCACGCCCCGGCCATCACGAAGACGGCACAGAGCCTTAAGGGCAGGAACCTCCGTTCCATAGGCACTCTCAGATAAAACCACAGGATCACAGCCGTGATAACAATCACACTGGCGAAGAAGAACACCCGTTGGTTCTGGAACAGTCCAAACGCTGCCCCCCTGTTCTCCAGATATTCTAATTGGAAGACGCCTTCCCACAGGATCACGGGCGGATGGTCCTTAAGCCTGTCAAGAACAAGGTGCTTGGTATATTGATCCAGCAATAAAAGTATGGCGGATCCAACCACCGCCGCCAGATAATGGATGTAACGGCTGTTCTGGTTTGCGATATTCTTAGTGTCCATATTCTTGGTCTTGTCCTTTCTATAAGAAATACATTCCGTTAAAGATATCTCCGGACGGCTGTCAGATACCGGCCTTTCTTTGTCTCGGATAATACGCCGTCATACACGATACGTCCAAGCTTCCTGACAGAGATGATATCTCCGTCCTTCAGACGATAGCCGTTGCTGGTAATAAGCTTCCCGTTGACGAACACCCTCCCGCTCTCTATGAGCGCCGTAAGCTTGCTCCGGGACTGCGGATAAGCCAGAGACAGCACGGTATCTAACCGGACAGATGCGACCGTTCCCCTAATCTCCTCATATCTTGGCTCATAAGAAGCCGGGAACTCCTGCACGACGGCAAGCTTAACGGAAGTATTCCGGATCCGTGTCAGATGTTCCATAACATACTCCGCCAGCTCTTCCTTCACAAACAACAGCGCGTTGTCCTCTTCTATCATAATATCTCCAAGCTTGCACCGTTCAATTCCAAGATTCATAACGGCGCCCAGATAATCGCGATGCCCCAGTTCTTCCGAAAACCGCCGGTTTTGCGGCTGTATCTTAAGAATCTGAAACGGATAAGAAACGTAAGAAAGAGCATCAGGTAGAAAAGCAACCATCTGACGCTCTGCTAGGCCATACCCGCCGGAAGTCTCATACTGCGACAGAAAGAGATTCTTCGGAGTAGTATGTAAGATATTCAACTCATTCAAATTAAGGAAATCACTGAAAGTAACGATCCCCCTCATATACGCAGTCCGGGACAGCTCGATCAGTCTTTTCTGCAATAATGTCTCTTCTTTGTTCATGTTCATAATCTAAAACCTGGAGCGCATAGAGGACGCGTCAAACGAAGTATTCAGCAGATCCTGAAGGTCTCCTGATATATCCACATTCGTAGGTGTAACAAGGAATATGTAATTCGATATCTTCTGAAGGTTACCGCTGATCGCATATGCCGCGCCGGATGTAAAGTCTATGATACGCTGCGCGATCTCAAGATCCATCCCCTCCAGGTTCAGGATAACGGTACGCCCGTTGAGCAGCGTCTCCGTGATCTCACGGGCATCCTCCACAGAATTCGGCCTGATCACACATACCTCCATGCTCACACCGTTGCTGCGCCTGGACGGCTGACGCATAGGAGTTACCTTATTGTTCGAACGGGAAGATCTTGACTTGGCCGGCGGCTCATAATCATAGTTATCGTCCTCATAATCATCATCGTATGAGTCCTTCTTCCCACGGCGGAATAAGCCCTTCTTGGGCTTCTCTTCATAATCGTCCTCATAATCATCGTCAAAGAAATCATCATCCTCGTAATCGTCGTCATCACTCAGTCTCATGATATCTAAAAATTTATCTAACACACCCATATTAATAAATACTCCTATCTTCCGTTATATTTTGTGACAATGCAAATATACCGTTTCTACTAGTGTACTAATTATTCATATAATCCCGTGCACCAAAAATTCCGGTACCAACCCGGACCATGGCTGCGCCCTCTTCTACAGCGACAGTATAATCATTCGTCATGCCCATAGATAGAATACGCATAGTAATATTATCAACGTTTTTAGCCGCAATGTCAACAGATAATTTTCGTAAGCGCTGAAAAATACCACGATTTTCTTCCGGATCGTCCACAAAAGGAGCAATTGTCATCAGCCCTTGTACCTGAATATGCGGGAATTTTGCCACCTCGGAGACAAATCCGTCAAGCTCCTCCGGCATCAGCCCGAATTTGCTCTCTTCTTTTGCCACATTCACCTCGATCAGGATATTCGCGGTGATATTGTGCCTGGCGGCCTCTTTCTCAATAGTCTCGGCAAGCCTTAAGGAATCGACGGAGTGTATCAGCTCCACCTTATCGATAATATATTTCACCTTGTTACGCTGAAGATGGCCGATCATATGCCAGCGGATATCCTTAGGCAGCGCCTCATACTTATCCGCAAGCTCCTGGACCTTGTTCTCTCCAAATACCCGCACTCCAAGATCGTATGCCTCTTTCAGGACGCTTACAGGCTTCGTCTTGCTGACCGCGATCAGCGTCACCTCTTCTCTCTCCCGGCCGGAACGTTCACACGCCTCCCGGATCCGGCTTTCAACATATTCAAGATTTTCTTTTAGCATTGTCTCTCACTCCTTTTAGAATACAACATCATTTTCTTTAACATTTTCCCCGTTCAGGGCGATATGGTCATAGTTCGACAACCCATAGTCGCTTCCTGATTCAACGATATAGTAATCATCACTCTCACACAGGATATTTACCTGCTTGAAAACGGCATAGCCCTTGTTGATATTATACACGCCTTTGATATTCTTTGTCTTATTCAGCACGCAGGTCTCCGCCGAATCCGGCTTGACCAGAAGCGTATCCTCGTCAAATGCGTCCGTATTCAGATACACCATGCCGGAATCCTGGTCCCGGTCGTAGACATTGACTTTCTTGAATTCCGGATTCTCCTCCCCTGTCTCCACCAGAACGCCGGTCTCCTTCGTATTGCCGCCCTGGGTGAGATAATCCTCCTGTATGATGTAGAATTTCTTGTTCGTGACCGAAGATTTGGGGATCTTAAGCCCTGATTCATCCTCCAGGATCAATTCAAGATCCAGATACCGTTCTTCCGCGTAACGGATCATGGAACTGTCCAGCGTCAGAACTCCAAGATGCATATCCCCCGATGTATGTATGGAGAAACCAGCAATGGCAGTCTCATGATCCTTGGCAAACCGAATCTTCACACTCTTTAACTCGGCCATCTCCTTTGAGATATCCTCATCAAGCGGTATGACGATGGACCACCTGTCGTCCCGGATCAGCTTGTAGACCGGGTCGCCCATCCGTACCTTGGCGTTATTCTTAAGCTCCTTCTTCGTATAATTGTTCCTTGCAAATACGTCCTCCGTAAGCTTATCTACCGTAATATCCTCGTACCCATCCGTGGAATACACGATGATCCCGTCGGAAGCGGCAGAATAGATCTGGAGACCGCTTCCCTCCTGCCCTGCCATCGCATCAAGCTGCGCCTGACGGTTCTGGCTTGACCGGCTGTCCATGACGCTTGCAACATAGTCCTTCAGTGTGTAGACATCCTGAAACTGACCTTCCTTAAAATTCTCGCTGAACGCCTGGATCTTGACCAACAGCGCCGCCTGTTCCTCCGCCGACAGCTTCGAAGCCTCCTCGGATGATGTATCTGCGAATTCCAGTTCCCTGTTGGACAATGTATATACCTTGGTCTTCGCTCCTGCTTTGCTTCCCCCAAGCGCATAATAATTGACGTATCCGTCGGCTTCGGCCGGCACTACCACCTCGTCCCGCAGAATGAATCCGGTGTAGGCGTTATCCCTCAATATAGATCCTTCCCTCACCTCATAGGCAGAGATATGGTTCTCTGTCAGATACATCAATACGGTGACTGCCAGATAGACAAAGATGATGCCAAAGATCACCACACCGATATTCATATGCCATTTTTTCTGATAAGCCTGTATACTGGTTGGATTATTGTCTGTCAAATGAATACCCCCTCGTCAGTTTTTCACAAATCCGGCTCTCTTGAGAGCCGAACCATCCAGATAATGGAAGTGTTTCCCTTGATAGCTGTCTGTATCTGCCATAAGCTCCAACAGCTCGTCACGAAGCTTCCACCAACTGCATCCCCAGTTGCAGAAAACGGAGTCCTTTTTAGGAACACGGCTGAAAAGCCGTTCCACAGCAATACCAGGATCCAGATATTCCAGGAACGCTGTCAGCCTCTTAAGATATTCCTCCTTGGAGCACAGGCTGATACTGCCCTTCTCATATGCGTCACTTAAGGGTGAATTCTTCGCAATATAAAGCGAATGCGCCTTCACAGTCTGGAGCTTAAGCGCCGACAGCACCTTTGCCGTCTCAACGGCATCCAGGAGCTGATCACCCGGCAGATTCAATATCACATGTGCACACAGTTCGAATCCAAACTTATGTACAGCAAGAACTGCGTCGATGAATTCTGCCAGAGTATGTCCGCGGTTCACCCGCTCAAGCGTATGACAGTTGACGGTCTGAAGTCCAAGCTCGATCGTGATATTCTTCCCATACTGCCGGCCGAGACGCGCAAGAATCTCCAGATATTCTCCGGAAATACAATCGGGGCGCGTGGACACCGCGAGCTCGGCAATATAAGAGAGCTTCGCTGCTTCTTCCATATAAGAAGCAAATCTGTCCAATTCCAGATACGTATTCGTATAATTCTGGAAATAAGCAATGAATCTGTGCGCATGGTATCTGCGTTCAATATAGCTCCGGGTCTGTTCTAACTGCTCTGCGACAGGGATGATCTGATCCATCGCCTCAAATCCGGTTCCAAGCTCCGAACAATAGGCACAGCCCGCTCCCATCCTTCGGTTTGGACAGCTCACCGGCAGATTCACAGGAAGCTTGTATACTTTTTCGCCATATTTGCATTTCAAATATTCAGAATATGGATAATAAGGTAATTCTATACTCATCCTAAAGGGAATCTCTCTTTCCGTATGCATAATCCATTCATGTAACAGCCATACTAAATGCAGCACATTAAGAAAGGAGGAACTCACATGAAATGGTCTGACAATACAACTCTGACAATTGTGATCATAGGTGCGATCAACTGGCTTCTGGTAGGAATATTCCGATTTGATCTGGTCGCCTTTCTTTTTGGCAATCTATCATGGCTTTCCCGCATAATCTACACACTTGTTGGTCTGTGCGGCTTATATCTCATCAGCATGTATGGAAGAATCCGTTCTTCCTAACAACAAAAGGGGTATCTTGCCTATAAGATGCCCCTCTTTCTTACTATTCACTTACCGGTATCCTGTTGATCAGGGCAGTCATATTCTGATAAAGCAGTGATTTGGTATCTGCACCCATAATAACGGAGATATACGGGCTTCCCTGCGCACTTGTTTCAAGCAGGATCAGACAATTGCCGGCAGGCGTAGTCGTGCCTGTCTTCCCGCCTATGACCACGGCATCCCTTGGCTGCTCTGCAAGCCCCGCCGCATAGAAATTCGTCTGCTCCCAGTGCTCCTGACGGACAAGGCCGTCTGCCCCGGTGATCGATACAGTATAGGTATTGGTACTGATCACATCGATAAACGCATCGTATTTGATACATTCATTGAAGATCAGATACAGATCATACGCCGTCGTATAGTGGTTCATATCATGCAGCCCGTGCGGATTGACGAAATGTGTATGTGTCGCCATGAGCCTTGCGGCCTCGTCATTCATCATCTGTGCAAAGGCATCTGTACTTCCGGCTATATACTCGGCGATCGCCACCGCCGCATCATTCCCCGATACCATCATAAGGCCGCGCAGAAGATCCTGGAGAGACAACTGGTCTCCTGCCTGAATCCCGCACGTTGTCTCGTCGGCAGCGAAATTCCTGGAATCCGCATTGGCAGACACCGTTACTATGGAAGACAGGTCTGCGTTCTTGATGGCAAGCAGCGCCGTCATGGTCTTCGTAGTGCTGGCAGGATACAGCTGTTCAAACATATTATAGGCGAAATCAACCTTCTGATGCTCCACGTCAAAAAGAGCCGAAGCGCGCATGACCGAAGTATCCGGCGCTCCCGCAAGTGCAACGTCTCCGGAGGAAACGCATAACTGTTCCGCGAATAATCCTCCTCTGTAAATATCTCTGTTATAATTCTCTGTCTCATAAGCGGCCGTCACCTCTTCTTCCTGTCCGCACCCCGATAAAGACAGGACGCCGAGGAAAGCTGCCAGGATAACGGCCAACAACCGATTAAATCTATCTATACATCTCACGCCAGTCAAGATCTCCTCTGTCAATTGCTAAAACGATCAATTCCGCGGTGGCAAGGTTCGTAGCCATCGGAATATTATACATATCACACAGCCGGATCACGTCATTCACATCCGGTTCATGCGGCTTGGGGTTCGTTGGTTCTCTTAAGAAAATAAGCGCATCGATGTCATTCTGTGCAATCTGCGCTCCAAGCTGCTGCTTCCCCCCCAACGGACCGGCAAGATACTTGTGTACGCTTAGATTGGTAACCTCTTCGATCAGACGGCCGGTAGTCCCGGTCGCATATAAATTGTGTTTGCTCAGGATTCCTCTGTAAGCAATACAAAAATTCTGCATCAGAGTCTTCTTAGAATCATGAGCAATCAACCCTATATTCATGTCTGTCCCTCCTCTATTGATATTTTTTCGGTTGTAACCCGACGTTTAAGACCAGTCCGATCCCGATATACAGACTCACAAGCGAAGTCAGCCCATAACTGACAAAGGGTAACGGAACTCCTGTGTTTGGCAGAAGCTGAGTAGCTACTCCGATATTGATAAAGCTCTGGAAGCCGATCAGCCCTCCCACGCCGCAGCCTATGATCTTCCCCGTCAGGTTCTGCGATCGTGTCCCTATTACTATACATTGTATCACAGTTAATAACAATAACGCAATAACTATACAGCTTCCTGTAAAGCCAAGTTCCTCGCCGATGATCGCAAAGATAAAATCTGTCTGAGGTTCCAGGATAAAATTCCCGTTCTTTACGGAAGTCGTTGTATTATTGTTCAGTCCCTTTCCTGTCAGCTGGCCGGAACCGATCGCCATAACAGAATTCTTCTGCTGATATCCCTCGTCACTAGCGTATTCCTCCGGATTCAGGAACGCGAGGATACGTTTCTGCTGATAATCCTTAAGAATGAATTGATTCGGCTGCACGACAATAGCAAGGAATATAACTACCACGGGAATCAGGATCACCAATACCGTTCCGATAAACCGATAGCTTAAGCCCCCTACATAGATCAGAAGGCATAAGACCAGC
>CANDQP010000136.1 GCA_947388185.1 uncultured Dorea sp.
TCGATATCGAAGGTAACCTCGATCTGCGGTACTCCGCGCGGAGCCGGTGCAATTCCGTCCAGTCTGAACTGTCCAAGGGACTTGTTATCTCTTGCGAACTGTCTCTCACCCTGTACAACGTTGATATCAACGGCTGTCTGGTTATCTGCCGCGGTAGAGAAGATCTGGCTCTTCTTGGTCGGGATCGTCGTATTTCTCTCGATCAGCCTTGTAGCAACGCCGCCCATAGTCTCGATAGACAGTGACAGCGGTGTTACGTCAAGAAGAAGGATATCTCCTGCGCCTGCGTCTCCCGCAAGCTTACCGCCCTGAACAGATGCACCGAGCGCTACGCACTCATCCGGGTTCAGTGACTTGCTTGGTTCCTTGCCTGTCAGACGCTTCACTTCTTCCTGTACAGCCGGGATACGTGTGGAACCGCCGACCAGAAGTACCTGGCCAAGTTCGGATGCGTTGATCCCTGCGTCGGATAATGCTCTCTTCACCGGCTCGGAGGTCTTCTCAACCAGGTCATGTGTCAGCTCGTCGAATTTCGCTCTTGTCAGGTTCATATCAAAATGCTTCGGACCTTCAGCCGTTGCGGTGATGAACGGCAAGTTGATATTGGTTGTCGTTGCGGAAGACAGCTCCTTCTTCGCCTTCTCCGCCGCTTCTTTTAATCTCTGGAGCGCCATCTTATCTGTAGATAAGTCTACGCCCTCCTGCTTCTTGAATTCTGCGATCATATAGTCTGTGATCTTCTGGTCAAAGTCATCTCCTCCGAGACGGTTGTTACCTGCCGTAGACAATACCTCGATGACTCCGTCGCCGATCTCGATGACAGATACGTCGAAAGTACCGCCGCCCAAGTCATATACCATGATCTTCTGCTCTTTCTCATTGTCAAGACCGTAAGCAAGGGCTGCTGCTGTAGGCTCGTTGATGATACGCTTTACATCAAGACCCGCGATCTTACCCGCATCCTTAGTTGCCTGACGCTGTGCATCGTTGAAATAAGCCGGTACCGTGATAACTGCTTCCGTCACCTTCTCGCCCAGATAGCCTTCTGCATCTGCTTTCATCTTCTGAAGGATCATAGCTGAGATCTCCTGAGGAGAATACTTCTTCTCATCGATCGTTACTCTGTAATCGCTTCCCATCTCTCTCTTGATAGATGAGATGGTTCTCTCTGCGTTGGTTACTGCCTGACGCTTCGCAGGCTCGCCTACCAGACGCTCACCCGTCTTAGAAAATGCTACTACAGACGGTGTGGTTCTGGCGCCTTCTGTATTGGCGATGACCGTTGGCTGGCCACCTTCCATAACTGCTACACAACTGTTTGTTGTACCCAAGTCAATACCTATGATCTTGCCCATTGTTATTTCCTCCTGTTTTACCATTATAATTGTTCCATATTTATGGATGTTTGCTTTGATTACCATAAACTTCATGTTCACTTCGCTAAGCTCTTCGAACAACTTTCGCACCAGTATATCGTTTCGGAATAACTGAATCAATCGCGCCGGATGCGGATTCGAGTGTATTGGTTAAAAAACGCAAGCGTAGCGGGCTACGCTGAGGCTTTTTGACCTGTGCAATCGGATTCACAGACAAGTGATTGGTTCGGTTAGTTCGAAAACGATGTGCGGGGCTCGTGAAGAACCTCGCTAAGTGCTCAATGTCAGTTCGCCACCTTAACCATACTGTGTCTGACTACTGAATCGCGGTACATGTAACCCTTCTGGAATTCTTCGACTATGATGTTCTCGCCGAAGTTCTCATCCTCTACATGCATCACTGCGTTGTGGAAATCCGGATTGAACTCCTTGCCGACCGCTTCAATCGGTTTGACCTCCACACTCTCCAGCGTAGTCATCAACTGCTTATATACCTTCTCCATTCCCTGGATGAAGGGATCCTCCTTCTCTTCTTCCTTGACCGCTCCAAGCCCTCGCTCGAAATTGTCAACCACCGGAAGGATCTTATCTATGATATCTTTCGCACCTATCTCGTACATCTGGGACTTCTCCTTCTCCGTACGCTTGCGGAAGTTATCAAACTCAGCCATCTGCCGGGTAAGCCTGTCGGTAAGCTCCTCGATCTTCTCGTCCTTCTTATCCTTCTTATTCTTCTTGCCAAACAGCTTCTTGCCGGACTTCTTATCATCCTTGCCGTCTGCATCGGCGTCTTCTGCTTCTTCCCCGGTATCCGTATCTTCCTGTGCTTCGGCGTCTTCTGCCGTCTCTGCTTCGTCAACGGCTTTCTCTTCCTGCGAATCGGTCTCTTCTGTCTGGGACTCCTGCTCCTCTGCCGCCTTCTTCGCTTCCTCCACAGCCTCTTTTACCATCTCTTCCTGGCTTTTCTCCTTATGATTCTCCAAGGGTAATTCCACCTTTCTTTATTCTTTTTTATGAAACATCTGATCCAGCTCGTTCTGGAGCCGTTTCATTGATTTTAACACATGCTCATAATCCATTCTCTTTGGTCCGATAATACCTATCGTTCCCTTCATGCCGTCGCCTAATTCATAAGTTGCAGTAACGACACTGCAGTCTTTCATGGTCTGGACCGGAGTCTCATCCCCGATGTACACCTGAATCCCGGTATTGTCCTCCTTCGCCAGCGTCTGTGTCACCAGCTCTGTCAATTGCTGCTTTTCTTCGAATGCATTAATGATCTCCTGCGCGCTCTGATTATCGCTTAGCTCCGGGTATTTGAAAATATTCGTCGCGCCGCTTGTATAGATCTGCATATCTTCCTCGATCTGAATCGCATCCGCCACCGCATCCAGAACGTTGCTGATCACACTGCTGTGTATCCCCGCCTGTTCCTTAAGCCGCGCGATCAATCCCAGATTGATCTCCTCGATCGACATACCGTTCAGCGTCGTGTTGAGCAACATGTTAAGCTTCAGCAGGTTCTCATTGCTGAGCGGCTCCTCTACATCGATGATCTTGTTCTTGATCACATTGCCGCCAAGCACGATCACCGCGATCACCTGTTCTGCGTCTACCATAGATAACTGAATGAACTTGATCTTCTTCGAATTGTTCATCGGAGTGGAAACCATGGTCGCGTAATTCGTGTTGCTTGCCAGAACCCTCGCCGCCTGCTTGAGAAGCTGTTCCATCTTGTCTGCCTTATCAAGCATCTGCTCCTGCATCTCGGAAAGCTCCTGCTCCTTCTCCTCCATCAGCATATCTACATATAATCTGTAACCCTTATCCGAAGGAATACGTCCGGCTGACGTGTGAGGCTGCAGGATATAGCCCAGTTCTTCTAAGTCGGCCATCTCATTGCGGATCGTTGCAGAACTAAGATTCAGATCTGTGTACTTGGAGATCGTCCTGGAACCGACCGGTTCGCCGGTCTCAAGATAATTCTTGATGACTGCATGCAGGATCTTCATCTTACGGTCGCTAAGCCCGTGTTCTGTTACCATCTATCCTCCTCCTTTCGGATCTGTCTGTTAGCACTCTATAATTTTGAGTGCTAACATCTTCGTTTACTAATTTATCACTCCCCCCTTCTTTTGTCAACACTCTTTATATTTTTTTTATAAGTAAAAATGCCCCGTACCTTTTACCGGTTCCGGGACATCTTCATTCCTGCCTATTAACTTAACTCTATCTTCGCTGCTTCTTCCGGCTTGAACTCGTTCTCCAGGTCATAGATATTATGTCCCGTAGACTCTCCTAATACTCGTCCTTCCAGAGAATAGCAGCGGATGAATCTCTTCACATCAATGCTGGACCAGTGTTCCACATCCCAGCTCATATAGCCGTCCGCATCCGACTTCTTCTCCTTCAGATAGAGATCCACTTGGCGGCCGTCCCGCATAATATCGATCAGACCCTTGGTTCCATTGACCTCTACCTCTTCCTTCTTCACTGAATCATAAACTTTCATACTAATATTCCCTCCTAATACTAAACTGCCTTTAGCGAATCTGCTGTCTATATTATAATGGATAGAATATAAGGTGTAAAGCTTTTATTCCATGTACAGGGAATATATAAAGACCGCACAGAGATTTAGAATTTCTCTCTGTGTACCTTCTCCATCGGAAGCTCCTTAAGAGAATGCGCCTCCGGATGCTCCCCGGTCATTCCCAGCGCCAGGATCGCTTCTAATGCATATTTCTCCGGAATGCCAAGCAATTCCCTGATATGTTCTTCCGTTGTCCTCTCGTCTGCAGCCTTCCGAAGCCTTCCCTGCACCCAGCAGCTTCCAACGCCGAGGCAGTCTGCCATCAGATGCATATGCGCCATTGCAACAGAGCAGTCCTCTGCCCATACGTCCGTCTTCTCCGTATCTCCCACGACAACAACGGCACATTTGGCATGCTCAAGCATGGCTCCGCCGGCCGCCCGGCTCCCAGCCATCTTCGCAAGAACCTCTCTGTCTTCCACGACGATAAATTCCCAGGGCTTTAAGTTCTTCCCGGACTCAGCCAGAAGTCCTGCCTGCAGGATCTTCTCAAGCTTCTCGGCAGGGATCTCCTCATCCGTATAGCTCCTTACGCTTCTGCGATTCATCATAATCTCTAATAAATCCATCTCTTTACACCTCTTTCTCTATAATGCTCATTATCTGTAATCGTAACGCCCAAGCGATTTCTCAAGATGTTCCTTCATCGCTTCAGACGCTCCTTCGCTATCCTTCGCCAGGATCAGTCCGTATACCCTCTGATGCTCCTCATAGATATCCTTAAGCTGCTCCTCATCGACCATACCGCTGCCGCTGACATGCCGCATCAGATTGCTGATGGTCTGGATCATGCTGTAGATCACCTGGTTGCCGGAACACTCCGCGATACAGATATGGAACTCCAGGTCACCGTCCAGAAACTCCTTGAAATCCTTCTCCACATAAGCCTTATGAAGCTTGTGCGAAATATCATACAATCTGTCCAGGCACTCCTTGTCCGTACACTTTGCTGCCAGATAAGCCGCCTTCACCTCCAAGAGATTCCGGACCTCCACAATACTGTCGATCTGACCCCCATTGAGGAACAGAGACCATGACAGGGGAACGATAAAGAAGCTGGCTTCATGATTGCTGATATAAGTGCCCTGTCCGGGCCGGATATCGATCATCCCCAGAACCTCCAGGACCTTAAGCGCCTCCCGGATCGCGGACCTACCCACATTCATCTTCTGGGCCAGCACTCTGTCCGACTCGATCTTATCACCCTTCTTCAGCCGCTTTTCAAAGATCTGTTCTGCAAAATACATGGTAAGACGGTTCACCAGATGATTGATATTGCCCTTCTTCGCACGGCCTTTACCGCCCGAATCCCCGGCCGTATCACCTGGAAGAAGCACCTGGATCCTCTCTGAGAATTCCTCCGGAGGTATCGAAAACAGCATAGAATCAATACCAAGCTTCTCCGATACCGCAAGGATCACTTCATTCATTCTTACTCCGTCCCTGGATTCCAGATTAGAAAATGTTGCAATACTCATCGCCGGCTTACCGTCCGCCGAGGACAGAAAACGATCTATAAATTCCTTCTGCGTAAGCCTGAGCGCACTCCTGAGTAATCGTAGATTCTCCTTTTTATTTACCGGGTTCAATCCTGTCATATAACTCTCCGTTTTCCAATTCTACTTTACAAGAAGTTCCTTGGCAAGCTCAGTCATAACCACAGATGCTTTCGCAAAGTCACTGTATTTCGTGAATTCTACCGGACAATGGCTTCTGCCTTCCTTACTTGGAACGAACAGCATCACAGTCGGGATCACCTGGCCGATCTCAAGGGCGTCGTGGCCCGCACCGCTTGGAAGCTTCTTATAGCTGTAGCCTCTTGCCTTGCAGCTCTCTTCCATCGTGCCAAGCATCTCCTCAGAGAGCCATACCGGCGTGATCACAAGCTTGGTGTCGATCTCGTAGCTTCCGCCCATCTCACTCACTTCTCTGTCGAGGGCAGCACGGATCCTGTTGGCGATATCATTGATGTTGTCGTTATTCTTGGAGCGGATGTCAACGGTGAATTCTACCTTCTCCGCAACAATATTCATTCCGCCCGGTGTCGTGCGGATAAATCCTGTGGTCGCAACGGTTCCGTCAGCCTTCTCACGCGCCCAGTCCGGAATCTTGGAGATTACCTTCGTCGCCGCGTCAACAGCATCCATACGCATATCCATAGGAGTCGTTCCTGCATGGTCGGCCCTGCCGTGAACGGTTACCATATAACGCTGGATACCAACGATACAGTCCACAAGACCAAGCTCAATGTTCTCCGCATCAAGAACCGGACCCTGTTCAATATGTAACTCAAGGAACTGTCCGATATTGGATGTGTCCCATTTCGCTTCTTCGATCTTCTCCGGATCAAGCCCATATTCTTTCATGGCATCATAGATGGTGATACCGTTGGTATCTGCGAAATTCTTGCAGTATTCGACATTCCTGTTGCCAAGCATCGCACCTGATCCAAAATACCCTGTTCCGAAACGCATTCCTTCTTCGTCACAGAATCCAACCGCAACAAAATCCCTCTTTGGAGTGATTCCTTCTTCTTTTAACTGCCTTGCAACCTCGATAGCACATACCGCTCCCGCGATACCGTCAAAGTCTCCTCCGTTCACTACAGAGTCAAAATGTGATCCCATCATGACACATGGAACGTCCGGATCCGTACCCTTCATCACTCCGATCACGTTGCCGGCGGCATCCTCTCTCACCTCGAGTCCTGCCTCTCCCATGATCTGCTTTAAGTAATTCACTGCCCCTCTTGCCTCAGGTGTAAATGGCAGCCTGGTGCAGCCGTCTCCCGGCGTCGCCGTAAACTGCTTCAAGCTCTCCAGATCCTTCGCTATTCTGCCTGTAATCTCCTCAATCGCCATAATGACTTCTCCTTTCGTCTCATTTCTTTGGCTTAATTATAAATGTTTTTACCGGCGAATACAACATGGCAGCCACCATGATCAGAAACCCGACCAGGCAGATCGTATCGTTCCCGCTGCCAAGGCCCGCCAGTATGATAAAAAACGCCGCCATGATCACAACAAATGCGATCGTAAGCCCGCCTTCTTTTGTCTGAAAAAAGTTTTTCTTCTCCATAATCTACTAAAGACTCTCCTTCCTAGAGCGCCACCAGCACGAACAGGATCGCGCCGATCACAATGGTCGTAGGTACCGTAAGCGCAAGAATTCTCTTAAGAACCTCTCCTTCTCTTCCAAGGATGCTTGCCGTCGTCGTCCCAAGGATGATCTTGCTTGGGCTTACCGCGCTGCCGATGGCTCCGCCTGCCGACTGCGCGCCTAAGATCGCCGACGGATCTACGTTCAGAAGATTGGCCGTTGTTACCTGGAATCCGCCGAACAGGATGTTAGAACTCATATTGCTTCCTGTCATAAATGTTCCGAGAAGCCCTACGAACGGCGCCAGGATGACATAGATCTTGCCAAGGACATTGGCAATACCATTGGCCAGCACTACCGTCTGTCCGGTTCCGTCCATGATCTTCGACATGATGACCAGTCCGATGACTGCGATGCCCGACGGCATCGTCATGGAGACAGATTTCACGAAGATCCTCTTCACTCCGCCGTCCCCGATCCAGCCGTGCTTCTTATAATAGAAGAGTCCGACGATTGCCGATATAAACAAGAACATGCTCGCATGTGTAAACGGACTGAACGGTGAGAAGCTCTCTACCGCCGCGTTCACATGCCCGTATCCCGTCGAAGTCTCCGGGAACGACAAACCAAACGATATCTGTCCCAATACTGCATTGACTGGTTTAACCAGAAGCACGATCAATGTAAGGGCTGACAGAAGGAAGTACGGCACGAATGCCTGTACCAGGCTCATATCCGGCGCCTCGACGCCGCTTGCCTGTCCCTCGAACTCACGGTTCATGATCGGGCTGTCCTCGATGCTCCATTCCTCGCTGTACATCTTCACCCTTCCAAGAAGCAGGATCACAATCAGAGAAATACATGCCGGCACGAAACAGCAGATGGTCGTGTTGACCTGGCTTAAGAGAAGCTCTCCTCCGCCCTGGATGACCGCCATGAGCACCACCGCCGGGAATCCTTTCTTGAGCGCCTTCCCCTTGCCGTAGAACCAGCAGGTCGCGAATCCGCCGATCGCGTTCCAGAACCAGAGGAACGCCGCCGTCCACATCGCCGTCACCAGATACTCCTTGCTTCCGGCCGAAAGCCCTGCAGACATCGCGAGTGAATCCCACGCCGCGCCAAGTGT
>CANDQP010000137.1 GCA_947388185.1 uncultured Dorea sp.
CCAGTCTCCAACTTCATTATGGCATTCTTGAAGATTGCTTCCCGAGTCGTAATATACGTTATTCAGAATTATCACTGCCGGTTTTGACTGACAGGTCAGTATCCTCCGTATCACTCCTTCATAGGTTTCCTGAAAGAACGCTTCCTGTCCTTCTCTGTCATTGACGCTGAAATCCACCACAACCACATCCGGCTGATACATCAGCAGATCCTGCCATATCCTCGAAACCCCAAAATACGAAGTCGTTCCTCCGATCCCTCCATTCACATAAGAAATCTCCGCCTGGGGAAATGTATCCTTCCACCACTGGAACACACGGTAAGCATACGCCCTCTCATGCTCTGTCGCCAAACATCCCTGTGTGATCGAACCACCGAAAAAACCGATCGTCAGCTTTTCTCCTTTCATGGCTCTGCGCATACAATTTTTTAATCTTGTCAAATCAACTTGTTTCATCCTTCTTACTTCCATCCTTCTATGTTAAGATTTTCAATATACGCCGCGAGTTCATCCGCCATTTCTTCCGCCTCTGCTATCCTGAGATGCCCCGGCGTCCCGTCTCCGTTCCGCCCAAACAGATATCGTGTGATCCTCTCATCCCGCAATTCTTCCACCACCTGCCCGATCGCCTGATCCCATGCCTTGTCATGGCGCAGAAGTGTCGTACAGCAGACAATATAAGCCGACGGATATATCGTTCTAAGCTGATTCAGGAACCCCTTATAATGCCGTCTCCATTTTACCGCTTTCTCCCCATGAAAGTCCTCTTTCATGTAATCTTCCGGATTACTGTCATTCTGTCCGAATGCAACGATGATAAGCTGCGGATCGTACTTCCCAAAGTCCCAGTCCAAACTCTTTCCCAATTCCGGATTATAGCGGATCTTATCCCATGCCGTCTCCATCCCTATGTAGTCCGGAGCGTGGAACCATCCCGTACCATCCATGAGCGCTATCCCGCCCTGGGCAATATCATGGATCTCCGCGTTTAATTTTCTGGCTGTCATCCAGGCATAAGAATACCAGCTATTGGAGTATTCTCCATTATGCTTAGGATCCTCACATCCTGTGTATTCCACAGCTTCCGACACCTCGCCTGCCGATACAGAATCTCCGTATACCTCAATTCTTCTTGCCAGCTTCTCAGGCGTTTTAAACACCCTGGCTCCATCTGCGAGTTCTATCCCAAAGAACTTTACCTCATGGCAGGCATCCTGCCTTTTAAAGATAAGCGCCTCATGCTCCGTCTTCTCTTCCTGCTCAACCGGAACCGTAAGAACCTCCCTTCCCTCTTTGGGAAGCGCCAGAGACAACTGCTTTCCATCCAGAATACAACCCATATAATTATCCCAGTATGCCCGATGATTCTCTATATGGAGCTTCAGCTGATCCCCTGTAAAACGCAGCTTCACCCATGTACACGGATAAATAAAGACCGGACATTCCTCTTCACTCCAGTCGATTCTTCCACTGTAGGATAATCTCTCATCATTCATTTTAACCCACACAATTCTTTCCTCCATCGTATATAAATTTATCAAAAATAACGGTCAGGAAGAGACTGTTAAGCCAGGTGATCAGTGCAAATCCAATGATACAGAATACAGGCATCGAAGCCATCACTACAAATTCCCCCAACACAACGCATATGACCGGAATGCAGTTAAGCGCCGCCATGAGGATCGTAACCGGCAGATTACGAAATGCAAGATAAAACGCATTGATGATCGTATTTTTAATGCTGTTCTTAAATCTCGCCTGCAAAGGAAATGCATAAGTGAATGAAAACATCCACAAAGCCACAAGGCATCCGATCGCAATGTTCAAAATCCCCGGAAGATTCTTCCCATACAAAACGTCAAACAGCAGGATCCCGCCCGTACATAAAAATATCATCCACAGTTTCGTGCTGTCCTTCCATTCTTGCCTGAACGCCTGGACATACTCTTTTGCCGCATACCGGCTTTCTTTCCTGATACGCCTCAAAGACACCTGATAGATAGCCGTAAGTGATGTTCCGATCGTGATAACCGGCAGACATGTAACCACAAATAAAACATTCAGGATCATCCAGTCGCCAAGGCTGCCCATAAACTCAAAAAACGGATGCTCAATTGATAATTTCTTCATGAAAACCACCTCCAGTCTCTTGCTGCAATTTTTCACACGCATATTCTAAAAATATTCTACTCTCCTTCTCGCTGTTTTCCGAGCTGTTTCCATACTCCGGGAACGCCAGCAAAAGCTTCTCATCTTCTTTTCCTGTAATCTTTTTCGTATATAAATCCGTTCCAAGAACCACCGCCCTGCACTCCCCTTCGTCCATATATGCCTGTAATCCATTTCCTGCCCCCTCTGACATCTCATTTGCCAATACCCGGAAATCCCCTCCCATTTCTCTGCAATGCTTATAGAAGCTCTCCGACAAGATCACTGCATCAATCTCCTGGTTTCGCCATTGAAAAAAGAATTTCTCATAAGAGCTTTCATTCGTCCCCTCCAACCGAAACTGGCCGTAAGAAAAATTATAATCCGAATCAATCACCACCCTTTCTCTCGGCAGGTCCGCTCTTTGTGCAAATTCATCACGGATCCTCAGATCCCTTGCCTCATCCATCTCCTGATCAATAATAAGACAGGTAAATAAGGGCTTTTTATTTCCCAGTCCATAATGCGCCGCAAATAAAAGAATCAGAGCAATGACAGAAATAAATATCACTATATGATACCAATAATAAGACCATATATAAGAGCATGTTTCTCTCCTTGTCATACCGGAGGTCTTTTCTTTTATGTCCCTCAGATACTTTTTCATATCCAGTCTGTCCCTCCTCTGATTTTTTCATTTTGCAGGGAAAGGCGCCTCCGGGCAGCCTTTCCTGCTAAGCATCCTTACCGCTTCAAAAGTTCTAGATTCTGTCCGATCAATTCACATCTCTGTCTTACACAATCTGCTGACCGAAGCGGATCCTTTGGTGTTCCAAAGAGATAATCTTCTAATTTATCTACGGTTGTCGACGCCACATGCATCCTGGTATCACAGGAGGCATAGTATATATATACATCCCCGTTTTCTCTCGCAACCGCACCGTTCGTAAACACTACATTAGATACGTCGCCGACTCTTTCAGTCCCAAGCGGAACAAGAAAAACACCGGACGGCTCCGCAATAACTCTGGACGGTTCCTCAAGATCCGTTCCAAACACATACAGCACGTAGCGAAGCCCTGCCGCTGTATTGCGCACGCCGTGAGCAATATGGATCCAGCATTTCTTTCCTTTGATCGGAGGCGCTCCGGCTCCGTTCTTCGACTCTGTGAGGGTATGGTAGATCCGCCTGCTGATAATCCGTTCTTCATCAATCACTGCATGACAGATATCTTCACATAACCCAAATCCTATCCCGCCGCCGCTGCCAGTTTCAATAAATCCATCCATCGGTCTTGTATAGAATGCGTATTTCCCATCCACAAATTCCGGATGGAGCGCCACATTCCTCTGTTGGGGAGAGTTTAACGTCTTTAAGTTAGGAAGCCGTTCCCATGTTTTTAAATCCTTCGTCCTGACGATCCCTGCCGCCGCCACTGCCGCAGACAGATCCGGATCTTCTTCATCCTTACTCTCCGAGCAGAACAATCCATAGATCCATCCATCCTCATGCTGTGTAAGCCGCATATCGTATACATTCGTTTCTTCGGGACAGATATCCGGCAGCACTACCGGGTAATCCCAGAAATGGAAATTATCAATCCCCGTATCACTCTCTGCCACCGCGAAAAAGGATTTCCTGTCATTTCCTTCCACACGCACCACGAGATAATATTTTCCATTCAGGTATATCGCTCCGGAGTTCATCACCGCATTGACTCCCAACCGCTCCATAAAATACGGATTCGTCTCGTCATCCAGATCATATCTCCAATGCACCGGCACAAACTCTCTTGTCAGCACCGGATACTCGTATCTGTCATATATTCCATTATAAAAGCTGCTTTTCTGATTTTTTCTTGAGATCAGCCGCTCCACCTTTTCCTGTTCTACATAATACTGTCTATGAAGCATCTTTAAGCCTCCTTATTACCTCAAAACACATTCTCCCATTGTGATACGGGCACTTCCACGGCTCTACGATCGGCTTATCAGACGGATTCCTGTCTTTGTCCAATTCCGAGAACCACTCCGAACCCTGCCTTTTATCAATCATCCAATCTCTGATATAGCGCCAGATGTCTTCTGCTGCCTCCAGAAACTTCCGTTCCTGCGGCATTTTCTGATAACCGTTCAAAAATCCCACCACTGCTTCTGCCTGTACCCACCAGACACGAGTTGTATCTACAACTCCATTCTCCGCCTCATTTACCAGGGAATGGTCTATATATGCCCGATCGTAAATGTTCTCTGTAATGGTTCTTGTGATCGGTCCCAGCTTTTCTGTGTAAGAGCTGTCATTCAGGATCTCTAACCCCCGGTCGATCAGCCATGCGGCCTCAATATCATGTCCATATGAATAAAGGTCGATCAGCGTATTCCATGTCCTGTCAAAGAACACCTCCTGACGCCCCAATCTCTGGTTATAGACTTTATCAGCAATCAGATCCAGCATATGGCGAAGCCTGTCTGCCACACATTCGTCCCCTGTTACACGATACAATTCTGTGTAGGCTTCAAATACATGCAGTAGTGTATTCATGGTCTTTTCAGCCATCACGCCGTTTTCCGAAAGCTTATCGTTATCTGCCGGCAGGAAATCTCTCTCAAAAGCCTCCATATATCCATACTCATCCGTACACTTTTCTTCTATCAGATGATACAGTCTCCGTGCGGTTTCTATTGCCTCTTCATCTTTCGATGCGTCATAATAGGACGACAAGGCATAGATCGCAAACGCCTGATTATATGTATGCTTCGTGGTATCCTCCGGCTCCCCTTTGTATGTAAGCGACCAGAAGACGCCGCCGTATTCCCTGTCCAGACAATGATCTTTTAAAAAGCGAAATGCACATCCTGCACTTTCAAGAAGCTCTTTTCTCCCTAAGACCAGATAAGCATTCGAGAAAAACCAAAGGATCCTGCTGTTTAAGATACAACCCTTTACCGCCTCTTTATTCAGTTTCAGGTCATATCCCATATAACCGTAGAACCCTCCGAACTCCTTGTCTTCCATGCCCTGCCAGAATGGAATGATATCCGTCTGCAGATGCTTTGTTACTTCTGCTCTCAGCATGAACTTTCCTCCAAATCTACGAGCCGTTCCCTCTATCTTAGTCCAGGCTCCGTATCCGTTTCCGTAACAACACTATTTTCTTTGATATATGCCACAACTTCATTCACTTCCGTAAATGCCATGCCTACATAAGTATCTGCCGCGCCGTAATAGATCGCGATCCTGCCGCTCTTCGAATCATGGATCGTTGCGCAGGGGAAGGTCACGTTCGGCACGAATCCGCGCTCCTCATACCATTCCTCCGGCGTCAGAAGAAATGTGCTGCAACGATATTTCACCACAGACGGCTGGTCAATATCCAGGATCGCGCCTCCAATACTATACACATAACCATTACAGGTTCCGGTCACACCGTGGTAGAACAACAGCCACCCCTCGCTGGTCTCAATCGGCGCCGCGCCGCCGCCGATCTTGACATTCTGCCACCACTCTTCGCCTTTTCCCATCACATGCCGATGCTTTCCCCAGTACACCATATCCGCGCTTTCCGAGATGAAGATATCTCCAAAAGGCGTATGCCCGCTGTCGCTTGGCCGTGACAGCATCAGGAACTTGCCGTTCACCTTTCTTGGAAACAGCACGGCATTTCTGTTAAACGGAAGAAACGGATTCTCAATTCTGGTAAATGTTTTAAAATCCTGTGTCCTGGCAACGCCTATGGACGCGCCGTAAAAGTCCTGACACCAGATTATATAATAAGTATCTTCCACTTTTACCAGTCTTGGATCATACGCATATTTCGGCATAAAGTCATTTCCCGCTTCATCCTGAAACGGAATCTTTTCTTTATCAAATTCCCAGCAAACAGCATCCTTACTTCTTCCAAGATAGATATATGGGATCCCGTTGGTCTGTTCGCCCCGGAATACACCGATAAATTCACCTTTGTAAGGCATCACCGCACTGTTGAAGATACGCGCCACTCCTTTTGCCGGATTACGTCCGATCACAGGATTGTCACTATACCGCCATAACGGCATCCCGTTTTTTTCATCCAAAGGCCGTTCCTGCCATGGCATATTCGGAACTGCCTCTCCTATTATCTTAACATGATTCATATCAATCTCCTTCATTTTGTCCTGATATCATTTAACCTTTTACTGCCCCTGCCGCCAGTCCGCCGTAGATCTGCTTCTGGCAGAGAATAAATACGATCAGGGCAGGCACCATTGTAATAATTACTCCTGCACAGATATAATTGTACTGATTTCCAAGCGGTCCCGTAAACTTGAACAAGGAAGTGGCAACCGTAACCAGCCTGTTCTTATCTTGCAGATACAGGTTCGCCGTATAATATTCGTTGTAAACTCCGACGCCTTTCAGAATCATTACCGTAACGATCGCCGGTTTTAACAGCGGGAACAGGATCCGAAAGAACACGCCAAAGTAGGTACATCCATCCATGATCGCCGACTCATCAAGCGAGTCCGGAATATTTTCAAAAAACTGGATAAAGATATAGATGGATATAATGTCTGTTCCGCACATCATAATGATGTATCCCGGCAAAAAGTTAATCCATCCCAGGCTGTACATGATCTGATATACAGATACCTGCATCGCGATACCCGGCAGCAATGACGCAAATAGGAACATATTCCTTACCAGTCCATTTCCTTTGAATTTAAAACGGCTCAGTACATATGCCAGCATGGAGCCGGTCATAATAGAGCCTGCCAATACACATACCAGGATAATGATTGAATTTCTGAACGCGACTCCCATGTTTGCCTGGGACCAAGCCTGTATAAAGTTCTCAAAATAAGTCCAGCTCTGCGGAAGCGTCATAACATTCGTGGACGCATACTCTTCCGGCGTCTTAAATGCAGTAATTACGCAGACTACAATGGGAAGCACAGACACAAACGCACCAAAAATCAGAGTAATGTATTTTAAAACTGCTATTGTCGTTTTCTTTGCTTTTAACATTACTGTGTACCTCCTTTTTCCGCCATCGCCATACGTTTCTTACGTTTTCTGATCTCCCGGATCGATTCCGTATCACCGACGCCAAAGTAATATTTCTCAATTCCCTTTTGTATCAGCGTTGCGATCATGATCAGTATCAGCAATACAACCGCCATCGCAGATGCAAGACCTACCTTCTGACTCTCATGCGCCAGCTTGTTCATAATTACAAAATAAGTTCCTGTTCCAAAATCACCGCCTGTAATAACATATGGAGGTTCAAATACGCTTAAGGAACCGGTGATCGAAAGAATCATATTCAGCACAATGATCGTCTTAATATTGGGCAGGATGATGTAAATAAATTTCTGGAAACTATTTGCCCCGTCAATATCGCCGGCCTCATAAAGGGACGCATCTACCGACATGATCGCACCGATAAACATGACCATTCCCTGTCCCATATACCTCCATACCGAAGTTGCCGCAACTGAAATATTATTGATACTTGTATCTTTCAGCCAATAGGGAAGCTGTTCTAAGTTAAATCCACACCACTGGAGTACCGTATCAAGTACGAACCCTCTGGTATAGAAAAATTTAAAGATGAATCCTACTGCAATTCCGCATACCAGATACGGAAAAAACATAAATCCTTTGAACACTCCGCTTCCCTTTACTTTGAAGCTTAAGACGGATGCAAAATATAACGCAAGCGCAAGCTGTACAAAGGATGCCACAATATAATACAAGCTCAGCTTCAACGCCTGAAAACAATCTTTTCTCGTAAATACTTCTATATAATTCTGCAATCCCACAAATTCTCTGTCGCCGATATATTTCATATCATAAAAACTGAATCCGATCATCTTGAAAAACGGTATATAGGTAAAAATAACGAGCAGCGCTACCGGCACTAACATAAATAGGGAGTGTAAAATAAAGTGTGTAAGTTAGAAATACAATAAAACTAACTGCATAC
>CANDQP010000138.1 GCA_947388185.1 uncultured Dorea sp.
CTGAATATCATCCTTATAGTAGCCGTACCTGTCATACATGTCCACCATGGCATCCCACAGCGTCTTGCCCTGGGTCTTATAATAAGCGGCAGCTTCGCACAGCGCCATCGTAGCCACGATCGCATCCTTGTCCCTCGCATGGGTTCCGATCAGACAACCGTAGCTCTCCTCGAATCCAAAGAGATAGCTTCCCTTGCCCGTCGTCTCGAATCCAAGAATCTGCTGTCCGATAAACTTGAAGCCTGTCAATACCTCGATCAGACCGATCCCATATCCCTTGGCAATGGCATCCGCCAGATTCGATGTAACGATAGTCTTGATCAGATATCCGTCGTCCGGAAGCCCATACAGCGCTTTGCGCTGGCCAATCTCATAATCTGCGAGAAGACATCCCGACATATTCCCTGTCAGCACCTTATATTCACCGGACTTCGCATCCTTCACATACACACCGAGACGGTCCGCATCCGGGTCCGTCGCAAGTACCAGATCCGCGTCCACTTCCTTCGCAAGCTTGAGCCCCAATTCGAACGCTTCCTTCGCCTCCGGGTTCGGATAAGATACGGTCGGGAACTCTCCGTCCGGCAGCTCCTGCTCCTTCACAACATATACATTCTCGAAACCTAACTCCTTCAGGATACGCCTTGCCGGAATATTCCCGGTTCCATGAAGCGGGCTGTACACGATCTTCAATTCCCTGCCCACAGCGTCAATAGAATCCTGATGGATCACCTGCTTCTTAAGCTCTGCGATATATCCGTCGTCCACGGCCGCTCCGATCACCTCATACATACCGGCTGCCTTCGCTTCCTCAAGCCCCATGGTCTTCACGGTATTGTATTCCGTAACAGCCTTCACCTCGTCCATGATACCCTTGTCATGCGGCGGCGTGATCTGTGCTCCGTCCTCCCAGTACACCTTATAGCCGTTATACTCCGGCGGGTTATGGCTCGCCGTGATATTGATACCGGCGATGCATCCAAGAGAGCGCACCGCATAAGACAGCTCAGGCGTAGGACGCAGCGACTCGAACACATATGCCTTGATCCCGTTCGCAGCAAGGCACAGAGCCGCTTCATCTGCGAATTCCGGCGACATACGGCGGGAATCATACGCGATCGCCACACCCTTCTTCTGTCCGTCCTTGCTGATGATATAATTCGCAAGCCCCTGGGTTGCCTTCCTTACCGTATAGATATTCATGCGGTTCGTCCCTGCGCCGATAATCCCTCTAAGCCCGGCCGTACCGAATTCAAGGTCCTTATAAAAACGCTCTTTGATCTCGTTGTCATCCTCTGCAATACTTCTCAGTTCTTCCTTCGCAGCCTCGTCAAAGTATGGGTCGTTCAGCCATCCTTCATATTTCTCACGATATTCCATTTTAGTACCTCCTGTCCTTAATATCTCTATTATACTCTGTAATTAAGGCACTGACAAACTTTTTCTTATGTATTCCGGGAAATTTTAGATAAAACGCCGCTGCATCGGCAGACAGGTTACAGGCGGAAAGAAAATACTTCTTCCAGGAATCTCTTCTTTTCCTCCGTCTGCCGGATCGCCATGTGCAGCTTCTCTATGCTCTTCGCCGAGATCCACGCTTTGTTCGAATGATAATAGGAATTCGCAATCTTCCAGAACTTCTCCGGATAGATCAGCCGGATCCTCAGATATTCCGTCTCTTCCCGCGAAAGCGGCCGGATCGCCGAATAGGCATTCAGCATGTTATCTCCAAGCCGTACCTTCCAGCCCTGCTTCTCCATCACCTTCCGCAGGAAATAATACAGATCCTCCACCTGCACGTCTCTCTTAAATTTCTCGAAATTCGTAACCGCAATATGATATGGTTCTTTCCTGTGCTGATAACCTCCTGTGATCGGTTCCGCCGGAAGCATCAGTATATTATGATAATTATATTCTCCGTGGGTCATGCAGCAGTTCTCCACGCTGTCTCGATACAGCCTGTCATAGTCTGAATCCTCAAGCTCATCTACGGCTGCTGCCGCCCACTGATACATCTGCTCAAAATATTTCAGGAAAGCTGCCTCGAATTCCCCTTTGGGCGATATCCCCCGCAGGAATTTGCGGACCTTCTTAAGCTCCCGGTTATGACGCAGATATTCCTCTCCCAGATGCGCGCCCGGAGTCACGCTGCCTGACAGCTCATGACACATCAGTACGTGAAGCTTCGCAAGGTTCCCCGCTGCCGCCAGCAGCTCCGCAGGCTTCTTGACATCACATTCCCGCCCCTGGAACCAGGATTTCAGAAGATACTGGCTCCCTTCCTCCAACGCCGCAAGGTATCCTCCCTCTTTCGTCCGTATGATCCGGTCCGTCCAGATATATCCCTGGTCCCGAAGATACTCATGCAGCTCATACAACGCAGGAATACGTTTCTCTGACACCTTCACTTCCTTGAGAAGCATAAGCCCCCGATCCGTATCGCATAAAACAGCACCCCTGGTCTTGCGGGTGCCGGCAACTTCTATATCATACTGCTCCAATACACTTAGTTCATACTCCTGCATATCCATCCCCTGCACTTATAATACATATTCTCTCTAACGTATGATGCAGATGATGGAAATATGCTTACATGCTCTCTATTTCTTTGTCCCGGGAGCGTATCCCGGACCATGCGGCAGACGGCTTCGCGATTGCCAGAAGCTTCTCCTTCACATTCATCTCCGGTTCTTCGATCACCGTCTGCAGCAATTCATTCAGACAGACTCCGATCTCCTTCCCCGGCTCCATTCCTGCTTCGATCAGGTCTCTCCCGGTTACTGCCAGATCCTTAAGGGACACGCACTGCTTCTTCTTTAGAATCTCCCGGTACAGCTCCTCGATCTCATCCAGGTTCCTTATCTTCTCCTCCCTCAAATACATACTCTGAGCCAATACATCCGCGCGGCGGACCTCCATATAGAGCGGGAAGATATCCTCACCGATCTTATTCACGGCGCGGCGGACATTCTTCGCCGATGCCGGCATTCGATAGTCATGAAAGCCTACAAGCCTTGATACCTTATGCAGCGTATCATTGTCGAATTTGAGACGCCTTAACACGTCCTTTGCGATCACCTGGCTCTGTTCGGCATGCCGCTTAAAATGCGCCACTCCGTCAGCATCCACCGTCTTAAACTCTGGCTTTCCCATATCATGTAACAGCATCGTAAGCCTCAGCACCTTATCTGCCCGGATATTCTCCATGGCGTGCAGAGTATGCTCTCCCACATTGTACATGTGGTGCGGCGTCTCCTGCTCCGTAGCCATGATCCGGTCAAACTCCGGCAGTATCACCTCCGTGATACCAAGTTCATATGCATCCCTAAGAAGTCCGGGCCTGCCAGATATCAGAAGCTTCACCAGCTCCACCTGTATCCGCTCCGCACTGATCTTCTTAAGCGTCGGCGCAAGCGCCTGCATGCCGCGCCTCGTCTCATTCTCAATCTCGAATCCAAGCTGTGCCGCGAACCGGATACCCCGAAGTATCCTTAAGGCATCCTCAGAAAATCGCTCTCTGGCATCCCCTACGCAGCGGATGATCCCCGCTTCAAGATCCTCAGCTCCTCCGAAGATATCCACCAGCCCCTCCGTCCGGTTATACGCCATGGCATTGACCGTAAAATCCCTTCTCTTAAGATCCTCCTTAAGGCTTCTGGTAAATGTAACCTCCTTCGGATGCCGGCCATCCTCGTACTTCCCGTCGATCCGGTATGTCGTCACCTCAAAGCCTTCCCCTTCGAGAAGCACCGTGACCGTGCCGTGCTCAATCCCCGTATCAAATGTCCTGTCAAACAGAGTCTTCGTCTCCTCCGGCGCTGCAGACGTCGTGATATCCCAGTCCCCGGGTTCCCTCCCCAGGATGGAATCCCTGACACACCCGCCCACCGCGTATGCCTCGTATCCGTGCTCCTGTAATCTTGTTATGATTCTGTCCGCCTTCTCAGGCAGATGAATGCTCAGCTTCTCCACAATATCCCCTCCGATTATGCTTTGGTTGTATCTATCATATCACATTTTTATAATAGTTGCCAAATGATAGGCAAATATGCGCCGGCAGGCAGAATCCCCTGCATTAGAAAACGGAGAGCAAGATGCTCTCCGCTTCGCCGTATCTTCCTATTGTTGTGTCTTCTTTATCGTCCTGTCTTGTTAGCAGCTCTTTCTCCTCATTCGGATATAACTGCCAAGCACCATCCCGAAAGCTGCCGCCGTCAATAATATATACAGCATGATCGGTGCAGAATCTCCGGTAACAGGAGCTTTCGTAACAGAAGGTACTGACGTATTGCCGTTATTTTTATTACCGCTGTTGGCGCCGTTGGTGTTACTTCCGCTGCCAGTACCGTTATTGGTGTTGGTGTTGTTTCCGTTGTTGTTTCCGTTACCGCTTACGTTGCTGCCTC
The DNA here is from genome assembly GCA_947388185.1 of uncultured Dorea sp. Lineage (GTDB taxonomy): Bacteria > Bacillota > Clostridia > Lachnospirales > Lachnospiraceae > Sporofaciens. The sequence continues at coordinate 4,407 of CANDQP010000138.1, forward strand.
CGCCGCTGTTACTGCCGTTATTGCCATTGTTGCTGCCGCTTCCATTATTGTTATTGCCGCCGTTATTATCGCTTCCATTGTTGTCATTGCCGCCGTTGTTATCGCTTCCGTTTCCATTGTCTCCGCCGCTTCCGTTGTTGTCTCCGCTTCCGTTATTGTCTCCGCTTCCATTGTCTCCGCTTCCGTTGTTGTCTCCGTTTCCACTGTCTCCGCTTCCATTGTTGTCTCCGTTTCCACTGTCTCCGCCGCTTCCGTTATTGTCTCCGCTTCCGTTATTGTCTCCGTCGTTTCCATCGTTGTCACTGCCGCCGTCAGAATCATCCTTCACTTCTTTCCAGCCTATGGCAATCGGAGACAACCCCTTCACTTTGAATTCAATACCGTTCTCCGTTTTGGCAACCTCGGGATATTCTATATCTCCTGGCAGAAAACCATTCATCTCCGCTGTAAACATATGAGCCGCCACAAAATCATGGGTATCCTTTCCTGTCCCAGCCGGATACGGCAGCGTTACGGTCAGACCGTCTGACGGGAAATCATCCTTCGCCACCTCCTGCCAGTCCGTTCCGTTAACATTTACCATAAGCTTAACATCATAAACAGCAACGTTCGTCTCTTCAATCCCGCTGACTTTATCCCGGATCTTAGGCTTCATCTCCTGCTCGATCTTCTCCGGCGTATTCAAATTCTCCTTATTCTTGAAAGAATCCGGGACCTTGGATATACCGTTCTCTACCTCGGTCTTGAATATATTCTCATCTTCGGGTTCTTCTGGTTCTTCGGGTCCTTCGGGTTCTTCTGTAATCGGCACACTTATCTTATCATCAATCTTGTTCGTACTCGTATTATAAATCTCCAGGGTCATCATATTCCCGTCTACCAGCAGGCCGGTCACGATCCTCTTGTCCGCATCCTCATATTGATAGATCTTCTCGGGCGCTGTATCCTTCGCCGGATCAAACGCGTATACAGAGTTACCTACATTAAAATACAAGACTCCTTTTGAACAGGAAAGCCTGGAAAAGCTCATTGAATACATCGGCCATCCGTTTCCAAGATTCTCTATCTCAAAGCTGCCCACAATACTCTCCGTTCCGCCGGAATCTCTCTTGACCAGCGAAGCGCCTCTGTAAATAGTCGAAGGCGCACCCTCAACCGTGCTTCCCTTGAGGTAATAGGACGCTCCGCCCACTGTATAGATAGCAGATTCCTGCAGCGGAGCCGTCTTATGCCAGGAATTATCATATCTGGTATCGTTACACGTGATATCATTGACATCCCAGTTATGCGCCGCATTTCGCATAGCAGAATCACTGAGCAGGAAGTAGGTATGCTTGACATATCCAGTCTCCCCGACCTGACTGCTGGCAGTTGCGTCATCATAAGTAAGATCCGCATGATACCATCTGCCGTCCAGTTTCACATAATTCCATATATGGTTCATTGATTTGCTTTTACAATAGTCGACCTCTATGCCTGCCTTTTTAAGCAGCGCAGCATACGCAAGGGTATACCCCTGGCAGACGCCGATTCCATTCACCAGGGCTTCGTAGGCATTCCTTTTTTCAATCCCCAGATTGTTGTTAGCATTCTGATCGTATACCATATGCTGAACCAGATAATCATGCAGAGCCGTCGCCTTCTGCTCATCCGTCATATTGCTTCCGATAACTTCCGCAAATACCTTGTCTATGGCAGCCCGGTACTTCACAACACTGTCCTGGTTATACTGCGGATTATAGGTAAACTGACACTTCTGCACAACCCCCTCCGGTGAAGTAAAATACTTAGAACTCATCACATAGAACAGATCTGGATTATCCTGCGCCACATCCGGCCAGATACGATTCCAATCATCGGCTGTAAGATTATAACTGGATAAATCGATCTCCTCATCCCAATTAACCATCGCCGCCGTCATCGCATCCCATGCGTTCTTCACCTGCTCGTCCGTTGCTGCTCTAGCGGCCGGTTCTGTATCTGCAGCCATTCTTTCCTGCTTTGCCGAAAGTCCTGATACGGCGTCTGCATCCCCGTCTTCGTTCTTATCCGCAGCCGCATCTTCATCCGCCGTCACATCTTCATCCGGCCGCTCTGCCGAATCTTCCCCGCCGCAAGCCTGCAGATCCGCCTCACATACAGGACAATCTGCCTCCCTTGCCTCTTCCGTGCATTGTGCTTCACAGATGCATCCCGGCTGATCCATATCCTGTTCCGGCGCACTTCCCGTTACCCCCGGGACGTTGTCCCCTTCTGCTCCCGCCGCAGATGCGGTGATCTGCATATGACTCACCGTATTGCCGATGAATCCAAGAATAAGAAGAACTACCAGTATCTTCTTACTATTATTCTTCCTTTTGATCATATTGCTTTTCTCCTATCTTTGTTCTGGTTTTATTTGTTCTTATCTTTCTTTCCCATCATAAATTACATTGTTCATTTCTTCAATGACGAAATTTTTCCAATGGGAGATTGCGAATTTAATTACCTCTTGTCCTAACATCATAACATGTTTATCTTCTTTTTCATACTAGAAAATTTCAGGAATTTATACCTAAAGGACATCCCTTGATGCATATCTTATATGCAAAACACTTCAAAGGTATATCGCATGTTAAATTATCTATGGGCAGGTATGATACTGATCGGCATTATATTCGCCGCATTCACCGGACGGATGCCGGATATCACTAACGCCGCGCTTGATTCTTCCAAAGAAGCAATCACTCTGTGTATCACTATGATGGGGGTAATGTCGTTCTGGGTCGGACTTATGGAGATTGCAGGGAAAGCCGGCATCATCCGCGCTGCTTCTATCCGAATACGGCCTCTGGTCCGATTCCTGTTCCCCGGCCTTCCGGCCAATCATCCGGCCGAGGAACACATTACCACGAATATCATCGCCAATGTTCTGGGGCTTGGGTGGGCGGCGACGCCGGCAGGGCTTCGGGCGATGGAGGAGCTTTCTAAGCTGGAGGAAGACCGGAGAAAGAGACGGCTGCCGGGACCGGTCAGGAAAAAGGGAATTGCAAGCAATGAGATGTGTACGTTCTTGATCATTAATATCTCGTCGCTGCAGTTGATTCCGGTGAATGTGATCGCGTATGATTGATTTATAATAGGACTAAATAAAGACCTTGAACTATAGAGGCTTTATTTAGTCCTATTTTTTCATGTCTACAGATTTTCTACATCTGGATAAAGTAACGTTACGAAATGGGATAGGAAACTATTTTCTGCCCAAAGAAATTATAACATGGATGTACTGGTACAGGAAAGCAAATCCGGGTTGCCAGTTAGCCGCATTTTGGGTAACTGGCAGCACGGATTCCACAAGGGTTTGGGAGTGTAGCTCCCAAGTATTTCAAAATGGAGGACAAGCTATGGCAGCGAATACAGCGAAAGGTGCAGGAAAGAAAGATACTCGCACAATTACTTTCAAGAATGATGAACACAAGAAATTTTATAAAGAATATCTGCAGAAATGCAGGTACCAGGATGTGTACCACAAAGCGTTGGTATATTGCCTTGGGATTGACCGGAATACCAGGGTAAATGTAGACAGGATTTATGATTTTAAAACAGGATGCGTAAAAACAGAGTGCCTGCATGAAGGCTGGCAGACCAGCGGAAGCGCAAAGATTGTACGGATGGCGTTTAATCTCTATTGTA
>CANDQP010000139.1 GCA_947388185.1 uncultured Dorea sp.
TCACCGGCACGCATTAAGGAGCTGTCCACGGATGCCAATAAGATTGGGAAGCCGTTGATCGAGAAGGTTAAGGAAGAAAAATAGGAGCGCTGTTATGAAGGAATGTATCTTACCATTATTGAAGGCAAGGTTAGGCATCTCTGCGGGAAGCAGGGATGCCGTTTTGAATGCTGTCATAGAAGGGATCGTCTCGGATTGTGACCATACACATGGAATCAAACTGGACAGCGGTCGGCCGGATCATGTTCTTTTTGTGCTTGACTGGGCAACGTGGAAGTACAGTCATCCGGAGGACGGGGCGACGCCGAGAAGCATCCAGTTCCGGTTGAAAAACCTGATCATAAAGAAAGAAGGGCAGGCGGATGAGACAAAGAACCTGGGATGAAGAAGTGACCCTTCTGGGAGCGGGCGGATTTCAAGAGGATGAGCTGGGGCAGCAGATGCAAATTCAGACGGAGACAATGGTCTGCTGTGTCCGCTGCCCGGTTTCCAGGCAGGAGTTCTACCTGGCCGGACAGAATGATATACGGATATCAGAGATCCTGATCATCCATCCGTATGAGTACAGCGGGGAAAATGAGGTTGTATTTCACGGGAAACGGCTGAGAATCGTGAAGACTTACGAGATCAGTATGGAAGAACTGGAATTGACGTGTTCGGAGCTTCTTGGCGGCAGAAAGGAATGCGAAGATGAGACAGTGGATAGAAGCGGAGCAGCTGGCGGCAGAGATCCATAGGCAGTTGAGAGAGTATACGGATGAGGTGAAGAAAACGGTCTTTGATACGGCCGACGCCGTATCGGTTAAGGCGGTTGAAAGGCTGCAGGCCGAGAGTCCGAAACGGACCGGGAAATACCGGAAGAACTGGGGCAGGACGGCAGACAGGGGAGGAATTATCATCCATCAGAAAGGCAAGACTTATCGCCTGACTCATTTACTGGAGAAGGGGCATGCCTTAAGGCGCGGGGGAAGAAAGGTTGGAGAGTCGCCTGCGTATCCGCATATTGAGAAAGTAGAACAGGAATGTGCGGCGGAATATATCGCTGAGGTAGAGAGGAGGCTTGAAGGATGACACTGCCGGAATTAAAGGAGTTATTAAAGACGTTAGGGTTACCGGTCGCGTATCTTCAATGGGCGGTAGGGCAGGCACCCAGGCTTCCGTATATTTTGTACTATGCGGATGAGGATAATGTTTTTATGGCGGATGATGTGGTCTATGCGGACGGTTATGCGGTGACGGTGGAGGTATACAGCCATAGGAAGGACTTGGAATTGGAACGGCGTGTGAAAGAACTGCTGAAGGAAAGGAATCTCCCTTATGAATCTTATGGGGAGTTCCTGAAATCAGAAGATATGTATCTGAAAGCATATGAATTCAATATTTAGGAGGTATTGATACTTATGGAAAAGACGGAAAATAAGGTGGAATATGGGCTTAGGAATGCTCATTATGCGATTGTGACTGTGGATGAGGCGACGAATGCGGTAACGTTTGGGAAGCCGGAGAGACTGCCGGGTGCGGTAACTCTGACCATGAATGCGAGCGGTGACCTGATCCGGTTTAAGGCGGATGACCTTGATTATTATACGAATCCGAATAACCAGGGATACGAGGGGACGCTTACACTTGCCAGGGTGCCGGAGAAGTTCCGGCAGGAGGTCTTAGGCGAGGAACTGACGGAAGGCGGTGTACTGATCGAAGATGCGGATGCGCAGACGAAGCGGTTTGCGTTATTGTTCGAGTTCCAGGGGGATAAGAAAGCGATCCGGCATGTGATGTATTATTGTTCGGCGAACCGTCCGTCTGAAGCCAGCAAGACGAAGGACGGCGGGGATGTGAATACAACGGAGCTTACGGTGATCGCGGGACCAAGGCCGGATAATAATCTGGTAAAGGCGAAGACTACCGCCGGGGTTAAGGATGAGATCTATAACGGATGGTATACGGCGGTGTACGAGAAGGATTCAGAAGTACCGTCTGCATAATCGGAGTTGTTCGGAATTACAGGGGAAGTCTAAAACAGGCTTCCCCGTTTTTAGGAGGGTGAATATGGAGAAAACCATTTATATAGACAATAAGCCTGTAAGGCTGAAATCGACGGCGGCTCTTCCAAAGAGATACAAAGCGCAGTTCAGGAGAGATTATTTTGCAGATCTTTTTAAGATCGCCAAGGTGTTTGAAGGAAAAGACAGGAAAGAGATGGATCTTAAGCATATCTCTTATGAGGATCTGAGTTGTCTGGACCTGGATGTTCTGTATGATATCATCTGGACGCTGGCAAAAACTGCGGACAAGAGTATCCCGGAGCCGTTGGAATGGTACGATCAGTTTGAGCGGTTTGATCTGATGAAGGTCCTGCCGATGGTGGGCGGACTGATCTCGGGTTCGGTGTCTCAGTCAAAAAAAAAGTAAATGATAAGGACTCTTCCAGTGATGAATTATTCACGGCAGAGTCCTTTTCTCTTGTCTGTAAGCAGGCGGGGCTTACGTCTGAGGATATGGAGGATATGACGATCGGGGATTGTCTGGATTATGTGCAGGAGTATATAGACAGCCATCGGAAAGGTACTGACGGAAAGGCGAATGTAAGAAGGGCTTCCCAGAGTGATTTTGATAATTTCTAAATCCTGGGGCGGGGTGTGATATGACGAATAAGAAGATCAAGGGGATTACAATACGGTTTGATGCGGAGGCTTCGAGCCTGGATAAAGCCCTGAAGGATGTGGAGAATACTTCTAAGGGGCTGAATGGGGAATTGAAGCAGGTGAATAACCTGTTGAAATTCGATCCAAAGAATACGGAGCTGTTGGCGCAGAAGCAGAAGCTCCTGACGGATTCTATTGAGAATTCGAGTAAGAAGCTGAAAGCCTTGAAACAGGCCCAGAGTGAAGTTGAGAAGATGTTTAAGGCCGGTGAGATCGGGGAGAAGGAGTACCGGGAATTCCAGAGGACTGTGGCGGAGACAGAGCAGTCATTACGATCTTATACAGTGCAGATGAACCGGATGAAGGAAGAACAGGGGAAACTTGCGGCAGGTACAAAGCAGCTAAATACGTTTCTTGAAGCGACAGGGAAGAGCCTGGATGATTTCCAGGATGTCCTGGGTACTCGGTTAACGAGAGCTTTGAAAGACGGTACGGCCGTTTCGGATGACCTTACGGTTGCACTGAACAAGATCGGGAAGGCTGCTCTTGGCACTGAGGCGGATCTTGGCAGGATGCGGGATGTGCTGAATAAGATTGATGACGGCGGGATCTCTCAGGTAAAGTCAGGGCTTGAAGAACTGAAAGGAGCATCCGCGGGAGCGGAAGAAGAGCTGAACGGGCTCGGAAAAGGGATTGCCGCCGGGAATCTGATGGGGGCAGCGGATGCTATCTCTGACCTGGGCGACAAGGTGATGGAATTGGGCAACCAGGCGGTTGAGACCTTTCAGGACTTGGAAGAAGCGACGGTTAAGGTCAATGCCAGGCTGGGAGAAACGGGAGCTGAGGCGCAGAAGAATGAAGAACTGATCAGGAGCATCTATGAGAGTGGTCTGGGGAATTCCATGGATTCTGTGGCGAATGCGGTGCTTCTGGTGAGGGACCATCTGAATGATCTGAATGATACGGATCTGAGGAAGATCATTTCTAACGGCCTGATCCTGGAGGATACCTATGGCGTGGATATGGCAGAGAGCCTGCGGGGAATTAATGCGCTGATGCAGTATTTTGGACTCAGTGCGTTGGATGCAATGGATTATCTGGTCACAGGCACGCAGAAAGGACTGGACAAGACGAATGAACTGGGGGATAACCTTTCTGAGTATTCCGGGAAGTTTGCAGAGGCGGGGTATTCTGCTCAGGAATATTTTCAGCTGCTTCAGAACGGGTTAGACAACGGGGCTTATAACCTGGACAAGGTTAATGACGCCATTAATGAAGTGACTACCAGGATTGCGGATGGTACGATTGCGGACTCTATGTCGAAGATCGATGAGAAGACCGGGGAACTGGAATCAAGCTCTGTGGGGTGGAGTAAGAGTGTAGAGGATGTATTCCGGCAGTGGCAGCAAGGCGGGGCGACGCAAAAGCAGGTCATTGATGCGATCGTGGCGGATATACAGAATACGGAAAACCAACAGGACAAACTGAACAAGGCGGCGCTTGCGTTTGGAACGATGGCAGAGGACGGGAGTATGAAGTTCATCTCTTCTTTGACTTCTGTAGGGGATGCCTATGCGGATGTGCAGGGCAGGTCGGATGAGTTCCAGAAGAACACGACAACTTCTGCTCAGGAGATGGAAGCGTCCATGAGGCGTGTTCGGGATGCGTTTGCGCCGATCGGAGAGGACCTGCAGAAATCCATGATCCCGTTACTTGAATTTATCGCGGATCTTGCTGAGAAATTTGCGAATCTGCCGGAGCCGGTAAGGCATTTCGTTGAAGCGTTGGTGAAGATCGCAGCAGTTGTAGCAGTGATCACTCCGGTCATTTCTGCGGTTATGGCGGTCGGAAAGGCGTTGAGTTTCTTAAATATCTCATTACTGCCGATCGTGGGGATCGTGGCAGGCGTTGCGGCGGCGATCGCGGTCGTTGTAGTTGCTGTGAGAAACTGGGGTGATATCACAGAGTGGCTGTCGGAGAAATGGAAGAATTTTACCGAGTGGATTGGAGGGATCTGGGAAAAGATCAGTGATTCTGTATCGGGGATCTGGGACGGCATCAGTGATTATTTTGAAGAATTGTGGAACTCGATTGCCCTGAGGACGTCTGAAATCTGGGAAGGTATCTCTGAGACTGTGAAGGGCGTCTGGGATGGGATTCTTGGTTTCTTCAAATCTGTCTGGGATGCGATCTATCGTGTGATAGAGGTGCCGCTGAATCTCATCCGGGCGTTAATCGAAGGGGCTATGTATGCGATCTATGCTGTGATCTATACCATATGGGAAGTGATCCGGCTGGCATTAAAAGCAGCCTGGGAGTGGATCAGTAAGATGGCTGCGGAGATCTTCGGACCGCTTGCGGAGTTTTTTGCCGGCATTTGGAAGGGAATCTCGTCGGCGGCAATCCTTGCGTGGGATACGGTGAAAGGGGCGCTGGCATCTGTCTGGGAGTGGATCAAAACGACGGCGTCCGCTGTCTTTTCACCGCTTGCGGAGTTTTTTGGCGATATATGGAAAGGGATCAGGGATACGATATCGGAGGTCTGGGTATCTATCAAGAAATATCTTGGTGAGACGTGGGAAGAGATTAAAAAGACAGGGATCCGGATATTTTCCGGCCTGTGGGAGGGTATAAAGAGTGGTTTTAAATCATTGGGTGATAGCCTGGGAAGGATTGTAAGCGGCATTGCGAACGGTATTATAAAGCCTTTTGGCAATGCGATCAACGGTGTTATCAAGGGAGTGAACTGGATCCTTGATAAGGTTGGTTCAAAGAAACGGTTCGACCTGTGGGAGATTCCGAAGTTTGCGAGAGGCGCGGCCGGGCTGCCGAGAGACACGGTCGGTATTGTGAATGACCAGAAGGGCCCAGTGTATAAGGAATTGATCGTACCGCCTAAGGGTAAGCCTTTTATTGCAGAGGGCAGGGACGTCGTGCTTCCGATGGAGAAGGGGACGAAGATTCTGCCGGCAAGGAAGACGAAGGAGTTCCTTGACAGCCTGCCGCATTTCGCCAATGGGATCGGTGAGTTCTTCGGCGGGGCGTGGGAGACGGTCAAGAGCTTCACCGGGAGTATCTGGGATTATATCTCGCATCCGGGGAAGATCGTCCAGATTGCCATTGATAAATTTACGGATCTGTCCGGGATTGCAGAGCCTTGGCTTGCTGTTACCAAAGGGGCGGTAAATATGGTGTTTGACAGTGTTGTGGATTTCATCAAGGGAATCTTTGACACGGAGACGACGGTAAATTACAGCCCTGGCGCAGGAGTTGAACAGTGGAGGAGTCTGGCGGAGAGGGCGCTTAGAATGACGGGCCAGTATTCGGAAGCGAATCTGACAAGGCTGCTGTACCAGATGCAGACGGAGTCGGGAGGAAATCCGAAGGCAATCAATAACTGGGATATCAACGCGAAGCGTGGGACTCCGTCCAAGGGCTTGATGCAGGTGATCGATCCAACCTTCCGTGCTTATGCCATGCCGGGATATAACACGAATATCTATGATCCGCTTTCTAATATGCTTGCTTCGATCCGGTATGCGGTTTCAAGGTATGGGAGTCTGGCAAGGGCATACAGGGGTGTGGGATATGAAGAAGGAATTGGCAGGATCGATCTGTCGGAGCTTCTTGCCATGCCGAAGCTTGATATCTCTTGGTTTAAGGATGGCGGCATCCTGACGAAGCCGGCAGCATTCCGGATGAGCAACGGGAGCTGGGGAGCTGCGGCAGAGGCGGGATCCGAGGTGATTGCGCCGACGGACCGGTTGAAAAAGTATATCCAGGATGCGGTGTTGGAAGTCTTTGGATCGAGAAATATTGAGATTAACATGGATATCACACAGGCAATGGATGGGCGTGTGCTTGCGGAGCAGATGGGGAAATATATCCGGCCTGTACTTGAAGATATTGATAAGCTTAAAAAGGCGCTCAGAGGTGAGAAGTAATGGGATTATTAAAGGTTACGTTTGGCGGTCAGGAGATTCCGGTGAAGATTACGAAGGTAAACCGGAATCTTTCTCCTGAGGTGGTGAATGAGATCCGGGAGATTGGGAGTGTCAGCGGGGTGGAGTTTGTCTATTCCAAACATAAAGAGAAGAATATCACGATTGAATTTGAGATTAATCACCGGACGGCAAGACAGCTGAGGGAGTTTCGAAGGAGTGTTGCCGGTATCCTTCGCTCGAAGGAACCGAAGGAGCTGATTTTCAGTGATGAGCCGTACCTGTATTATAATGCAATCTTAAGCGGTGAGCCAAGACTGGATGAAGAATATCTGACGAGTACGGGATCTTTGATATTCCTGGTCCCGGATGGCCTGGCGCATTCTACAGTTGAGAAGACGTTCCCGGCTTCGCCGAATGCGGAGGGGATCCTGGAGGCGACGATCGTCAACCGGGGTACGGAAGCCGTCCCGGTCAGTTATGAGTTTGTGCATAAGCATGAGAACGGGTATCTTGGTATTGTGTCGCAGTATGGCGTGATGCAGTATGGACGGGTGGAGGAGACGGACTGGGAGAATTATAAGCAGAATGAGAAGCTTGTGAGGCTGTCGGATCTGTCTGCCCTGCCGGATGATCCTGGAACGAACTATATGCATCCGAATCATGTGATGGGCGGTTCCCTGGTGACGGAGACTATCGGCGGGAAACCCTGCCTGCGGCTTCGGTCGACGGGGGCGGTCAGTGCGGGGAAGTGGATCGGGGCCATGAAGACGCTGACGGTCCCGGCTGATTCGGAAGGCCATGCGGGGGCAAAGAACTTCTATTGTTATCTGAACCATTGGTTTGAGACGGGCCTGATGGGGCAGACGGCAGAACAGTCTGTTGCGTTTCTGACGGGGGATAATAAGGTGATCTGCGGGTACAGCCTGTTTAAGTCGGATATGACGGGGAATACAGCGTGTCTGGAGTTCTGGCTGAATGGGAAGATCGTGCGGTCAATCTCGTTTGCTCCTTCTAGTTCGGACAATGCAAACCCGTTCAATAACGGTAGGGGGCACAATGACATCCGTAAGGAAGGGGACAAGGTGACCTTCTATTGGTTTGGGAGTTATCCGAGTTACCGCTCTTCTGCCATCCGGAATATGGAGTGTAAGAAGATCCAGATCGCGTTTACCCAGTTTGATTCCCGGGGGCTTGGAAATAAGTATGTGACCCGGAATTATCTGCGGTCTCTGGAGTTCCAGAAGATGGGCGTGGAGAAGTGGAGGGATGTGCCGAACCGTTACCAGGAGGGGGATGTGGTGAGTATTGACGGGGAGGCGGCGCGGGTCTATGTGAATGGGATGGCGAATACGGGGGATGAGATGATAGGGACCAAGTATTTTCATGTGCCGCCTGGGGAGACGAAGGTGCAGTTTTATTATTCGAGTTTCTGTAACCCGGCTCCGGTGGTGACGGCGAGGATTAAGGAGGCGTTTTTGTAA
>CANDQP010000140.1 GCA_947388185.1 uncultured Dorea sp.
ACACAGATGATGAATGCTATCACCGGAGAAGAGTGGGCGAAGAAGGTTCCGGCGGGCCTTCCGATCTATAATATCGGGGGAGATCAGGATCCGGTAGGAGAATACGGCAAAGGAATCTATGAGGTGACGAACTGGCTGTGCCAGACAGGCCACACGGTACGGACGAAGGTCTATTCCGGATACCGCCACGAGATCCATAATTACGCGGCTATCAAGGATGAGGTGGAAGCAGGGATCATTGAATTCATGGATGGAATATCTGTGAACGGATTTTTGTGATGGGAAAAATCAAAGCAATGTGGGAGAAGGATGGCTATATCCTCAGATCTTCAGAGAAAGATGATGCCGAAAACTATTATCAGCAAAACTATGACCCGCTCGACCCGGAGGTTGCACGTCTTACAGGGTGTAAAGCTTCATTTACCCGAGATGAGGTTGTAAGCTTCTTCCAGTCATGTATTGATGATGAGAACCGCTATGATTTCCTGATCGTGGATCCTGACGGACAGATCATCGGTGAGAGTGTTATCAATGAGATCGACTGGGATCTGCGGAGCGCAAATTTCCGTATAGGGATTTTCCAAAGTGATTTCCGGGGAAAAGGAATCGGCTCCTGGGCGATCCGCATGACTTGCGGTTTTGCCTTTGAACAGATTCATCTGCATCGGCTGGAATTGGATGTATTCTCTTTTAATCCAAGGGCGGAGCAAGCATACCTCAAGGCGGGTTTTAAACGAGAGGGAGTTCTGAGAGACGCTGTGAAGGATGGGGATACTTACGCAGATGATATACTGATGGCGATGTTGGAAGATGAGTGGAAGGATCTGGATTCATTGCGTATACGATAAATTCTGCACTCACGATCTGTGTCAGATGCGCCTCTTTAGCACCTCTTGTCCGGCAGGGACCGGAGCGGAGAGCATTGGCTTGCAGAGGAACATCTGACACGGATATTAAGGCTGTTATAAGAGCTCTTCTTTCTTCTCCAGAATCGCTTCGCACGCGGCACATGCGGCGCAATCACAATATTTGGCGCCGGAAGCTTTCAATTCCTGTCCGTGGGCGTGTACATTCTTCGCCAGTTCTTCACCGAATAGCTGTGCACCGGCCTCAGATCCGGAGAAAGCGATCAACTGGTCGATCGGCATAATGTCTTCCTCGAGTTCTGCGATGAGATTCCTGGTTGCCTCGGCTTCCTTGTCAGTTCCAAGGGCGTCAAGCCAGTTCTGAGCGGTCTCCTTAGCTTCCGGGCAGCAGGAAGATGCTGCGATCAGTTCATTTACCTTCTGTGTTACAAAGTCTTTTACTTCTGCGTTCATAATAATTTCTCCTTTCGATCATGCATATCAGGCATCATTGTAGCGTTGGTCCTGCGTTCTTGAGATTCGTGTGGATCCGCTCAAGCATCCTCTCACACTGGCGGATCTCTTCTTCAGTAAAACCTGTATAGAAGATATTCGTCATCTGATCCGATACTTCCGTATAGTCAGATTGAAGCATCCGCGCCCTTGCTGTGAGCGTAAGCAGAGTCTTCCTGCGGTCCGTCGGGTCGGCGATCCGGCAGACAAGCCCGGAATCTTCCATCCGGTCGATCATGCTTGTCAGGGTGGTCGCGGCAAGCCCGGTCCTGTCAGCCAGTTCTCTTAAGGAAATGTATTCTTCCTGCCACAGGACATAGAGGATCCGGCCCTGCGCCCCATTGAAGGCATCAATATTCTTCTGAGCCAGAATCCGTTCAAAGATCCTGTCGCTCAGACGCTTGATCTGTGAAATAATATTGCCTCCCCGAATCTCCATAGCAATGTCCTCCTTTGTGGGATTATACTATATAGGAGTAAAATTGTAAAGGGGCTGGAAGAAGATGTTGAACTTAAGTTGTTTTTTGAACACAGCTATGATAAATTTAGAATTGTTCTAATGGAATCAGAGGTGATAGATTGGAAACAAAAGGAAATCGCCGCCAGACCATATTAGAAGGGAGAGAGTGAATGATATGAAAGCATGGGTTTTACACAAGGAGAATGATTTGAGACTTGAAACAGCGGACAGACCAACGCTTAAGGACAATGAAGTATTGATCGCCGTAAAAGCGGCGGGCATCTGCGGTTCTGATATTCCGCGGATCTATCAGACGGGAGCCCATATACATCCATTGATTCCAGGACATGAATTCTCCGGTATTGTGGTGCAGACAGGGGAGTCGGCGGATCCTGCATGGCAGGGGCAGCGGGTTGGCGTATTCCCGCTGATACCGTGTAAACTGTGTCCGCCGTGCAGTAAGAAGCAGTATGAGATGTGCCGGAATTACAATTATCTGGGTTCTCGAAGGGACGGAGGCTTCGCGGAATACGCGGCAGTTCCGGAAGAGAATCTGATACGTCTGCCAGAGCAGGTGACCTATGAAGAGGCAGCTATGCTAGAGCCGATGGCAGTGGCAGTTCATGCGATGAGGCGCATCGGGGTAAATAAATCTGACAGTATTGCTGTCTGCGGTCTTGGTACGATCGGTTTGCTGCTGTATATGTTCCTTGCGGAGGCGGGAATGCAGAATGTATTTGTATTCGGCAACAAAGAATTCCAGAAGCAGACGCTTATGCAGCTGGGGCTTGAGGAGGATCATTACTGTGACATCAGAGAATATGACGCTGACCAGTGGATCATGGAACGGACCGGGGGGACGGGAGTAGATGTATTCTTTGAGTGTGTAGGCAAGAATGCAACACTGGTGCAGGCTGTTAATCAGACGTCCTTTTCAGGAAGGATCATGCTGGTTGGGAATCCCTTTGGGGATATGAACCTGGAGAAATCAATATACTGGAAGATTCTTCGGAATCAATTGACGGTAATGGGAACATGGAATTCTGCATTTACACAGGATGAGTCGGACGACTGGCATTATGTGTTAAAACGTCTGGAACATAAGCGGATCGAACCGGCGAAGCTGGTCACGCATCGTCTTCCTTTGAACCAGTTGGAGCGGGGATTGCACATTATGCGGGATAAGACGGAGGATTATGTGAAGATTATTAGTATGATATAGTTCTGGCAGACTATGTTTCCGCAATTTCTAACAGCGATAAATATTCGGGTAAATCTCCTGAAAAGTATTGACAAAATCTTTTTTCTGTGGTTATATTGTCATATGAACATATGAATATCTGTTCATATGACAAAGAGAAACGTTTTCATTCAGGAGGATTTTACTATGGAAGAGAAAGGACGGAATACGATAGATACTTGCGGCTGCGGTCACGACCACGACCACGACCATGATCATGCACACCATGAACACTGTGACTGCGGTCACGATCACGGTCATGACCATGAACACCATGACCACTGCAGCTGCGGTCATAATCATGGCCATGACCATGAACACCATGACCACTGCGGCTGCGGTCATAATCATGGCCATGACCATGAACACCATGACCACTGCGGCTGCGGTCATGATCATGGCCATCATGTTCACGATCACGGGCCTATACAGCATCAGGAAGTACCGCCTATGCCGGAGGGTGTAGAGAAGAGAGTCTATATCCTTGATAACCTGGGATGTGCGAATTGTGCGGCGAAGATGGAGCGCCAGATCCGGGAATTGCCGGGAGTGAAGATGGCGACAATCACATTTGCGACGAAGCAGCTTGCGGTAGCGGCAGACAACCAGGAAGAACTGCTCCCGGAATTCAGGAGGATCTGCGCATCCATAGAATCAGAAGTCACCGTGACTCCAAGAGAAGAGGAAGCTGTGACATATAAGAAGAAAGAAAGCGTGTTTGCAGAGAACCGCAGAGAGATCCTGTCGGTGGCGGCAGGCGCAGTCTTATTTATTGCCGGGGAAGTATTAGAGAGGACGATGGCGGAATCGAAGATCGGCGCGGTGCTGTTTGTGGTCGCTTATGCCATTCTTGGCTTAGAGATCGTATGGACAGCGGTGAAGAATCTGACGAAGGGTCATGTGTTCGACGAGAATTTTCTTATGAGTGTGGCGACGCTTGCTGCGTTTGCCATCGGAGATTTTGCGGAGGCGGTGGGTGTTATGCTGTTTTACCGTGTCGGAGAGATCTTCGAAGATATTGCGGTGAGCCGCAGCCGTTCGCAGATCATGGAGGCGGTTGACCTGCGCCCGGAGACGGTCAGCCTGGTACAAGGGGACGAAGCCCGGACAATTCCGGCGAAGGACGCCAGGGCCGGCGATATTATCCTGATCCGTCCCGGCGACCGTATTCCTCTGGATGGAAGGATCATAGAGGGAGAGAGCCAGATCGATACCTCGCCTGTTACCGGTGAACCGGTACCGGTGAAGGTATTTCCGGGAAAGGAGATCTATTCCGGGTGTGTCAACGATACGGGTGTGCTGAAGCTTGAGGTACAGAAGCCCCTCGGTGAATCCATGGTCAGCCGTATTCTGGATTCTGTGGAGAACGCGGCTGCCAGTAAGCCGAAGATCGATCGTTTTATTACCAGGTTCGCAAGGATCTACACGCCGGCGGTGGTGGCGGCGGCAATATTGACGGCTGTCGTTCCGTCATTGATAACCGGGGAGTGGAATTACTGGATCTATACGGCGATCACCTTCCTTGTCATCAGTTGTCCGTGCGCTCTGGTGCTGAGTGTTCCGCTGGCGTTCTTCTCAGGTATCGGTGCGGGTTCGAGAAAGGGGATCCTGTTCAAAGGCGGTGTTGCGATCGAGGCTTTGAAGGATATCAAGGCGGTGGTGATGGATAAGACAGGAACGATCACCAGGGGGAATTTTGCGGTGCAGAAGATCGTGACCATGAACCGGCTGACGGAGAAGCAGATCCTTACGATCGCGGCTGACTGTGAATTGGGTTCTACCCACCCCATTGGAACGAGCATTGTGACAGAGGCACGGGAGAGGAAGCTTACGCTTACGCGTCCGGAGCAGACAGAGGAGATATCCGGGAAAGGAATCCGTGCAGTATTCCCGGAAGGGACTGTGCTCTGCGGAAGCAGGGGTCTGATGGAGGACTATCAGATAGATACGGGGAGATATCAGAAGGATGTATACGGAACGGAAGTTTTGATCGCGGTGGACGGCAGGCTGGAAGGATATCTTGTGATCGCAGATGAGATCAAGGAAGAGGCGGCCAGTGCAGTGAGCAGAATGAAGTCCCAGCGCCTTCTGACAGCGATGCTTACAGGGGATGCGAAGGATAGCGCAACGGCGGTGGCGCAGCAGACCGGTATAGATGAGGTACACGCACAGCTTTTGCCGCAGGATAAGCTTCATAACCTGCAGAAGATAAGAGAGAAGCACGGCGCGGTTATGTTTGTCGGCGACGGGATCAATGATGCGCCTGTCCTTGCAGGGGCCGATGTGGGAGCGGCGATGGGAAGCGGAGCCGACGCGGCGATCGAGGCGGCCGACGTGGTATTCATGACGTCCTCGGTGGATGCAATACCGGAGGCTGTAGACATTGCGCGCAGTACCGGAAGGATTGCGATGCAGAACGTTGTATTTGCGCTGACAGTCAAATTCCTGGTTATGATCCTGGGATTTTTCGGGTATGCTAATATGTGGATGGCGGTATTTGCCGATACGGGCGTGGCGATGCTCTGCGTGCTGAATTCAATCCGTGTACTGTATGCGGTGAGAAAGAGTTAGAAAACATTACGAAAATATTAATTTTAGTTTTATTTTATGCCAAACGGTTGAAATCCAAGATACTGTTTGGCATAATTAAATAGGCGGATTTTCGCCTTATTTATTGAAAGGAAGGCATATATGAAGAAGACAGAGGTCGAATGCTGTGATGTGACATACGTCCATGACGAGGCGGTTATGACGGTTCGCGGGAAGATGCCGGACGAAGAACTTTTGAAGGAGTTGGCAGATTTCTATAAGGTCTTTGGAGACTCTACGCGGATCAAGATATTATGCGTGCTGTTGGAATCAGAGATGTGTGTCTGCGATCTTGCCGAGGTCCTTAAGATGACGCAGTCTGCGATTTCCCATCAATTACGGGTGCTGAAGCAGATGAAGCTTGTGAAGAACCGAAGGGAAGGGAAGACCGTATTCTATTCGCTGGCCGACGGGCATATCCAGACGATCATCAGTCAGGGGATGGAGCATATTACAGAATGATTTTCATATAGTTATCAAAAAGGGACAGTAGCATGACAAAGCAGTTGGGTAGAAGATGCATCATTTATTTGGCGGGGAGTATTGTGTACATTTTGGCTGTTATAACGTCTGCACGTTATACATTAGATGCCGAAGTGAAGTTTGTATGGTTTCTTGCCGCATATCTGATCGTTGGTTTTGAGGCGTTCCGAAGGCTTCAGGAGAGTCTGATGCAGAAGAAGTTTATGACAGAATATACGCTGATCATTCTTGCAACAGCCGGGGCGCTTGGGATTGAGAGATATGCAGAAGGTGTATTTGTCATGCTGTTGTTTAACCTGGGGATGCTGTTCGAGGCATTCTCGACGGACAATACGAAGCGGTCGATCCAGGATCTCATCAATATTCGGCCGGAGTATGCAACACGGCTTGTCCGCGGCAAAGAATTCAAGGTGGATCCTTCATCCTTAAGGCCGGGACATGCGATCATTATCAAGCCGGGCGAACGGATCCCGGCGGATGCCATTGTTACATACGGGATATCGGATATTGATACGAAGGCCCTGACAGGGGAAGCCCTTCCAAGGTCTGTGGGAAGCGGAGATAAGATATACAGCGGATGTATCAACTTGAGCGCGGCGGTGGAAGCGATGGTAGTAGGGGCGTATGAAGATTCCGCGGTGACCAGGATCATGAAGATGGTGGAGGAAGCACAGGATCAGAAGGCTGACAGTGAGACATTTATCAGCCGGTTTTCGAAGATATATACGCCGGCGATTCTTTTATGCGCGCTTGCGATCATGATCTATCCGTCCCTGTCGTTTTCCTATGGGAACTGGGATACCTGGATCTACAGAGGGTTGATCTTCCTGGTGATCGCCTGTCCCTGCGGCCTGGTGCTGTCCATACCGCTTGCATTTCTTGGAGGGATCGCGTCGGCGGCGCGCCAGGGGATCGTGGTCAAAGGAAGGAATTACCTGGAGGATCTGTCGAAGGCGGATACATTTATATTCGATAAGACGGGAACCCTGACGGAGGGAGTCTTCAGAGTTACGGATATCAGGGCGTTCAACATGACAAGAGAGGAATTGCTGAAGATAGCGGCGCATGTGGAGTGCTATTCGAATCATCCGATCGCACAGTCTCTGCTCAAGGAGTACAGAAGACAGGTCGATAAGAAGAAGGTATACAGGATGCGTGAGATGCCGGGGTATGGAGTGAGCGCCATATTCGAGGGGAAACGTGTCTTTGTGGGGAATAAAAAGCTCATGGAATGGCAGAATATAGCATGTACGGATGTGCGGCAGGCAGGGACGATACTCTATGTCGCGGTGGAGAGGATCTATGCGGGTTATATTGTGATCGAGGATTCTGTGAAGGAGGATACGAAGGATACATTCAAGTATCTGAAGGACAAATGTAATGCAGTGCTCGTCATGCTGACCGGTGATACGGAGAAGGGAAGCATACCGATCGCCAAAGAGCTGGAGATGGATTATGCGTATGTGAATCTGATGCCGGAAGATAAGCTGGAGCATGTGGAGGATTTTCCGGTGGAGAAATACGGGCCGGCCCTTGAGAGGGCGGAGTGCTTTCCGGAACGGACGAATGTGACATTTGTGGAGGTATTGGAGGAAGGGCGTTTGAAAATTCGGGAATGGGAGCGGGGAACAGGTGAAACCCTGGGCTGCGGGACCGGCTGCTGCGCAGCCCTGGTGGTGATGCATCTGCTGGGACGCTGTGAAAGGAGCGTTATGGTGGAGCAGCCGGGAGGCGTCCTTGCAGCATTCTGGGACGATCAGGGAGTGGTCCATATGCGGGGGCCTTCCCATGTGGTGTATGAAGGAGAATATTTTGATGAAGCTTAGAGAATTGTTGTCAGAGATTCCCCACAGGCTGATATCCGGGGAGGAAGAGACAG
>CANDQP010000141.1 GCA_947388185.1 uncultured Dorea sp.
TATGGATAAGATGAAAGAAGCCTTTGATGATTAAGCTCATCAAGGGCTTTTTGCCTGTCTGCCTGTATTGACTTTTATTGTCAAAATGATATAATTTTATATAAGAAAAAAGTTAATAAAAAGCGGTGAGGATATGGTTGTATTATTGATAGGCGGCGGCAGCGTGCTGATGAATGCGATGATCGATAAACTGAATAAGAATGGTCATCGGGTATATTTACTGACAGGCCAGAGGGACAGCCGCTATTCTTATAAGCGGGTATTTGAAAAGTATCAGTTCCCGTATGAGAGTGAGAGTATCAAGGACATTTTCGAGAGCATCCGGCCGGATGTGACGGTATTTATGGGGGCTTATGATACGAATTTTGACTGGGAGGATAAGGCAAGGCAGGAGTCGGTGCGCTATGCGGCAGGAGTCATGAATATTCTGTCGGCATTCAGCATGGTCAAGACGGGACGGTTTATTTATTTCTCCTCCGAGGAGGTGTTCGCCGACGCGTATATCGACAATATCGCGGAGGACGAACCGGTATCGCCCAAGGGCTTTAAGGCACTGGCGCTGACTCAGGGCGAGGAGATCTGTACGAATTATTACAGGACTCAGAATATGGATACGAGGATCTTAAGATTCGACCATCTCTACTGGACGCCGGAGAAGGGAGAGCTGGAGAATGCACCCTGTTTCCGTATGATCCTTGAAGGGCTTAAGACGGGGCGGATCTCGGCCAATGACCGGAGGGCGTTCTCCATGATCTATCTGAATGATGCGGTGGAGCTTTCCTATCGGGTGATCTGTAAGGAGGAGCTTAAGTTCCCGATCTATCATATCTCTTCTATGGAAGAGGTGGGAGAGCTTACGCTTGCGGAGAAGATCCGCGAAGAGATGGGTTCCGGCGTGGAGGTCGTCGACAATACGGTAGGGATGAGCAACCGTCTGGTGTTGGATTGCAGCAGATATAAAGAAGAGTTCTCTTATGAGATCTTCAATGGATATGAGAAAGGGATCAAACCGGTCGTCCGTTTTATGAAGCGGCACAGCGCTTCTTTTATCACGGATGAGGATAACGGCGGCGGACTGGCTGTGAAGACGTGGAATCATACCCGGAGGATCGTGAAGGCGCTGATTCCGTTTGTCGAAGCGCTGATCTGTTTTATTCCGGTATATCTGTTAAGCGCTCAGGCGGCGAACAGCGCATTTCTGGCAAGGCTTGATCTGTTTCTGCTGTATGTACTGCTTTTTGCGGTGGTCTATGGGCAGCAGCAGGCTGTCTTTACTGCGTTTCTGTCGATCGTGGGGTATTGTCTCTCCAGGATGCATGCGGAGAGTGGGTTTGAGGTGCTGTTGGATTATAATACATATGTGTGGATGGCGCAGCTCTTCATTGTCGGTCTGGTCGTTGGGTATATGAGGGATCAGCTTCGGTTCGTGAAGGGTGAGAATGCATCCAGGGTCCAATATTTGAACGGACAGATCAGGGATATTGAGGATATTAATGACAGCAATGTCAGGATGAAGCATAATTTTGAGGCGCAGATCGTAAATCACAAGGAAAGCCTCGGCAAGATCTATGACGTATCGTCAAGCCTTGAACAGTATGGACAGGAGGAGGTTCTGTTCTATGCTGCGCAGGTGCTTGCAAGGCTGATGGATTGTGTGGATGTGGCGGTGTACACGGTGGCGAACGGGGATTATGCCCGGCTTTTTTCTGCGACTTCGCCGGAAGCGCGTAAGCTTGGGAATTCCATCAAATACACGGATATGGAGGCGATGTACGGCGACCTCAGGGAACGCCGTGTATACATCAACCGGGATATGGCCGATAAGATGCCGATGATGGCGAGCGCCGTTTATTCGGAGGATGATATGCAGCTCATCCTGATGCTTTGGGGAATACCGTGGGAGCGCATGACGCTGGGCGAGGCGAACCGTCTCACGATTGTAGGTTATCTGATCCAGAATGCGGTGGTGCGTGCGAACCGGTACCTGGAAGCGCTGCACAACCAGCGCTATGTGGAGGGTACGAATGTGCTGGATGAGGAAGCATTTACACATCTTGCGAGGGCCTACTCTGATGCGAAGAGCAAGGGATTGACAGAGTATATACTGCTTGAGATTCTTGCCGGGACAGAGGATTATGAGAGCGTGGGAAGTTCGCTTGGACAGGCAATACGGCAGTCTGATTATCTGGGTATCTTAAGGGGAGGCAGGCTGTATGTGCTTCTTGCCAATACGGATAAGGAGAGCGCGGCCGGAGTGATCGAGCGTTTCGGGAACCTGGGATATGAGTGCCGGATTGATGAGGAGGCAGTATTATGACGAGGGATGAATATATTTTCCTGATCATCCTGATCGTGAATCTGGTTGTATCCGTCATCTATCTGCTGGCGGGCATGTTTCTTATGGTGCCTGCACGTTCGGCTGCCGCCGGGAAGGACAGCGAGATTCTCTTTGATAACAGGAGGACATACTTGATCCGTTTTATCGTGATGCTGCTGTGTCCGGTTATCGCACCGCTGTTCTTCGGAATCAGCCATCTGATATATCTGATCGTGTTCTTTAGAGGGGCGGATCTTGTGGACGTCATCTTCAGTAAGGAGCGTGTGAAGACCAATATCCGGGCAGACGAAGAGGTGGAACGGGATATCATCCCGCTGGAGGAAGCGATCCTGGTCAATGAGAAGAAGAACCTGCGTATGGTAATGATGAACATCATGCGCAAGGATATCAAGGATTCTCTGTCTTCTATCACGCTGGCGCTGGATAGTGAGGATTCGGAGACTGCCCACTATGCGGCGGCTGTTCTGTCGGACGAGCTGAACAAGTTCCGGCTCTATGTGCAGAAGATGCGGCGTCAGATCAGGGAGGAGGAGACGGACCAGACGGAGTGCGAGGAGCTTCTCCTTGAATATATGGACCATATCTTGAAGCAGCATGTGTTCTCACAGCATGAACAGGGCAAGTTCGTGGAGACCATGGATGAGACGGCAGAGTCTCTCTATGGGAAGGATCCTGCGCGGTTTGGCCTTGATGGGTATGAGGCCGTCTTCCTGCGCATCCTGGAGATGAAGGATTATGAGACGGCAGAGAAATGGTGCCGGCGGATAGAGGAACAGTACCCGGATGAGATGAAGGCGTATGTATGCAAACTGAAGCTTTATTTTGCCAGACAGGACCGGGAAGCCTTCTTTGAGACGATGGAGGCATTGAAAAAATCCGATGTGGTGATCAATAACGAGACGTTAGAGTTGATCCGAATCTTTAGCACAAGGAGGCAATAACCATGTCAATGACTATGCTTACTGTATTGCAGGCCACAGGGGTATCGGCGGCTTATCTGGCCGTGACATTGCTGCTGCCTTTTTTGTTCCTGCACAAGAAGCTTCATGGCTTTGCGAATGTCCCCATAAGGTTTATGATTTATTTTATGGCGGGTAATTTCTATGTGATGAATCTGGTGTTCCTGCTGGAGCTTCTGCATCTGTCATTTCGTCTGACGTTGATACTTGGAACCTTTGCGCCCTTTATCGCGGAGTTTGTAAGGAAGCATAAGGGGTCGTTCCGTCTGTATCTGGAGAGAGGGATTGAGAAGTTAAGCCTTCTTGCCGGAAAAGAGATGGGGAGGAAGACATTTCTTATGAAGCTTGGCGTGAAGCTTAAGAAGATGTCTTCCGGCAGGATGGGTATGAAGATGAGCGGACATTGGATGGATGTGCTTCTTACCGGTGCGGTCATTGTACTGGTATTATATATGTATGGGCTCAACACCATTCATGTCTACGGCTATTGTGCGTCTGACATTGTGCTGCATAACCACTGGATCAACGAGATGAACAGCAATCATATATTCGCGGACGGTGTCTATCCCTTCGGATTTCACTGTGTGGCCTATTATCTGCACGCGGTATTTGCGATTCCGGTCTATGTGGTGCTGCGGGTCTTCTGCTTGGTGCAGACGGTGATGATCCATCTGATGCTGCTGGCGTTCTTAAAGACGGTGTGCAGAGCCAGGTATACGCCGTATATCGGAACCGTGGTCTATATACTGTCTGATGTATTCTATCAGTATGCCTATTACAGATATTATGCGTCGCTGCCGCAGGAATTCGGGATGCTCTTTATCCTGCCTGCCGCCTGTTTTGCCGTTGCATTCTTAAGGGAGCGGGACTTTACGGCGGCAGTGGGCCGGGAAGAGAAGGGACTTAAGGCGGTGAACCTGTATCTTATCATGTTTGCTGCCTGCATCTCTATGACTCTGGCGGCGCATTTCTATGATACGATCATTGCAGGGCTGCTCTGCGTAGGGATCGGTGCAGGCTTCTGTTTCCGATGCTTCCGCTGGCGTTATCTGAAACGGATCGTAGCTGCGGGGATCGCGGGGCTTATGATCGCTGTCCTTCCAATGGCGGCCGCCTATGTGATGGGGACGCCCCTTCAGGGATCGCTGAACTGGGGGATGGCGATGCTGTCTTCCGGGAGTCAGGATTCGGGCAGTACCGACGGCAAGGATGCAGACGACGGCGGGAAGGAAGCTGAGAAGGCGGACGAGGAGAACGCTTCGAAGGGCTTTTTAGCCAGGGCGGCGGGAATGTTTACGCCCAAGAAGACAGCGCGTATCCTTGAGAGGATCGACTATTATGTGATGAATGACAATATCATGGCGGTTAAGATCCTGCTTGGAAGTATTGCCGTGGCATTTCTTCTGGGGCTTTTGTGGATGCTGTTCCGGAAAGCGGAGTATGGGGCGGTGCTGATATCCTTAAGTATATTTACAGGGCTGCTTGCCATGCTGCAGGTGTCGGAAGTGCTTGGGCTTCCCCAGCTTATAGAGGTCACGAGATACCCGGTCTATCTGGTGTACGGGATCGTGGCGGTGTGGAGTCTCTGTCTGGACGCGGTGATATTAAGCTTATGCAGATGGCCGAAGGCTATGAATGTGCTCTCTATGGCCGGGCTTATAGCGGCGTGCGTGGTCGTGGCAGAGACGGGTGTCCGCTCGCCCCGCTATATTACCGCGTATGAGACTAATGAGGCGGTCACCTGTCTGACAGATATCCTCCGCGATAACCGGGACAATGTCTCGTGGACGATCTGCTCTGCTAATGATGAACGGCAGATGATCGGGGGTAAGGGATATCACTATGAGATGATCACATTTCTGAGGAAGATGAAGTCCGTCAACAAGGATACCGCGGTTACCATACCGACAGATACGGTGTATTTCTTCATAGAGAAGGTGCCGCTCTACTATCGGGATTATATTAACTCCGAGATACCGGAACGGAAGGTCTCTTCGGCAGGAGCGAGCAAGCCGCTGTCTGACAAGGGCGGAATCCTGCCGTATATCGAGGATGCCAGATGGGTGACCATGTCCCATATGTATTACTGGGCGCAGGCATTTAAGGAGCTGTATCCCAATGAGATGGAAGTATATATGGAGACGGACCGCTTCGTCTGCTACCGTTTGCGGCAGAACGGCTACAGTCTGTATAATTTTGCGATTGATTATGGATACAACGGAAATGATTAGGAGATGATGATATGGTGTCACGCCGGAATTATTTCACAATTATGATATTGATGATTGTCGTATTCTTCTTATGTATGACGTTCAACACGCTTAAGGACACCTGGAATGATTATGAGGTGAATCCCTATTCAGAGACGGCGGAGAACTATCCTTCCAAGGTAAATATATATATACCGGAGAGTATCCGGCTTGGTAAAGCGGTTGGAAGGAAGGCAGAGGTGAAGATGGCAGAGAACGGCGAGGTGAGGATCGGAGCAGCCACACGCAGGAGGGTGATCGGCATCGGCGATACGAAAGGAACGCTTATGCAGACGGCCGCGCAGTGGGTCACCTACAGCAAGCGGGATATCGGTATCTATGAATCTCTGGCGGTGTATCAGAAGAAGGAGAAGGGCGGGGAGCAGCCGGAGATGCTTCTGATCGATTCGGAGAGTGTGAACTGGAAGAAGGCGGGGGAGGTTACGTTCCTCAGGGACTGTGTGGATCAGGGAACGCATCTGATCTTCTGCAATCTTCCCGATGTATCTGTTATCAGGAAGAACCGGGAGGTAAGGGAGCTCTTAGGCATCCGGGAGGTAAGGGAAGATGAATATACCGTGGACGGCATTCATCTCTACGCCGGATTCCTGCTGGGCGGAGAGACATATTATCAGGCGGTGGAGGAAGAGGATCAAGGCTATCAGGATATGGAGCTTCGCTTTCCCTGGTATCAGCTTGCTTCCGGGACCAAGGTGTATATGAAGGGAATTCCGGAGGATGAATCCATAGACACGGAGGATCATCCGGTGGTGATCTGGCGCAAGAGCTTCGGTTCTGCCTATGTATTTGCCGTAAACGGCGGATACATGGAAGGGGTAACGGGCCTTGGGCTTCTGTCGGCTATGTCGGCTGAGATATACTCTTATGAGATCTATCCCGCCGTGAATGCGCAGAGCATGGTGTTCGAAGGATTCCCGGGGCTTGCGGATGAGAACCGTAAGAAGATGGACGAGCTCTACAGCCGTTCTGTAAAGCAGGTATTTCAGGAGATTGTATGGCCTTACGTGGGAATGTCGCTGCAGGATTATCCGCATGGGATCACCTGTATGATGGCGCCTCAGTATGATTATCGGGATAAGAATGAACCGAGTGAAGAACAGCTCCGGTATTATCTGAAGATGTTCCATGAGCAGGCGGTGGAGACAGGGCTTTCAGCCGCGAATGTGTCGGAGCTTGCCATGAGTGAGAAGCTTGCATTGGACCAGGCGTTCATGCAGGAGGCCGCGGGCGCATATGATTTTACATCCTTTTATGCGGGCGGGATGACGGAGAAGGAGATGGAAGAGGCCTTAAGGATGAGGATTCTTGGCTCTGTCATGACGGTAGTCGCGGATTATGAGGAGGAAGACGCAGAGGTCGTAAAGTTCCTGACGGAGGATGTGACGAAGCAGAGCACGCTGGGGGAGGGCCTTGCCTATACCTATAAGGGGGATCTCCTGATGAAGAGCGCGGCAACGGCGCTTGGGTATTCGAACATATCCTTTGATATGACAAGAGTCGCATATCCTGACAGCCTTGAGGATTCCTGGGAGAATCTGTCCAGGGATTATGCGAAGACGGTGGATTCTTTCGGCCCGGCTTTTGACGGATTCGACGGAACGACCGCGACGGAATGTGATGTGCGTATCCGCCGTTTTCTGGCGCTGGATTATACGGACAGCCGGACCGGCAGCGTGATCCGGCTTGAGACAGAAGGCGGCAGCGGGACCGTATGGTTTATCCTGAGGACTCATAACGAATCGGTAGAATCAGTGGAGGGCGGAAACTTCAAGAAGCTGGAGGACGGCGCGTATCTGATCGAGGTGGAGGACCGGGAGGCTGTCATCCGGATGGAGCCGGCCGATGAAAGGTATTATGTTATGCCGCCGGGAGTGAGATAGTATCGTATCAGAGTCTAAGGAGAGGAGAATTCAAGTGAGAGTCTGTATTGTGGTGGAAGGCTGTTATCCTTATATGGCGGGCGGTGTATCAAGCTGGGTGCACGGTCTGATCAAGTCATTTCCCAACCTGGAATTCGTGATCCTGGCGATCATCAGCAACCGCTCCATGAGCGGGAGATTTACCTACGAGCTGCCTGAGAATGTGACAGAGGTCCACGAGCTGTATCTGGAGGACGTGGACTGGAACCGCAAAGGCCGACGTAAACATACGCTGAATAAGGATGAATACAGGGCGCTTAGAAGCCTGGTGCTGAATCAGCGGGTGGAGTGGGAAGTGCTGTTCCGTATGTTCCAGGAGAAGGGCATTTCCCTGGATA
>CANDQP010000142.1 GCA_947388185.1 uncultured Dorea sp.
CACCGGAAGTTATTGTGAGCGTTGAGATAGAGACGTTCGGAGAGTCTTATCCGGAGCCTGATAAGTTCTTCCCGGAACAGATTCCGGGCAACTGGCCGGTATTTGTGTAATATGTGTGACAGGCGTCATACACATAATATGAAAAAAATTTAAGATCATAGGAGATATATAATATGCCTGATATATTAGCTTTTCTATATTTGTACTGATATTCACAGTCGGTGAATATGTTGCTGTCAAGACCAAAGCAAACGTAGATGTCGTTCTGTTTGTAGCCGCGGTATTGCTGATCGGTTTCTGGATGGGGCTTCCGGCTTCGATCTATGAGATGTCAGGAATCCTGCCGATGGCTGGAATCATCATTACGCTGCTGATCGTAGGTATGGGTAATATGATTGATTTTGCCGAGCTTAAGAGGCAGTGGAAGACGGTATGTGTGTCAATTATCGCTTTGACAGCAGCTTGCATCTGCGGCAAGATATTCGGGATTGAGCCTAACCTGGCAATCGTAATGTGCCTGAC
Source organism: uncultured Dorea sp. (assembly GCA_947388185.1). GTDB lineage: Bacteria > Bacillota > Clostridia > Lachnospirales > Lachnospiraceae > Sporofaciens. Next base: position 523 of record CANDQP010000142.1, read on the forward strand.
ATGCATGTACGGATTCCCCGCGACAATGTACCTGTCAAAGGAAGTCGCAGAAGTAACAGCCAAGAACGAAACAGAGAAGCAGGCTATTGAGAATTACCTGCTTCCGAAGATGAACATTGCTGGTTTTGTAACAGGAAACTTTGCAACGGTTCTTGCCGGAATATTCGGAGGAATGATGTAAGTTAAATCGTCAGGACATCGGCGTCCCTACTTCGATCAGATTACCGTCCAAATCATAAAATCGTATAACTTTTTGTCCCCAGCTATGTGTCATGAGCCGGTTAACGTATTGAACTGAGGGATATAACCTTTCCAGTCTGCAGGCAAATTCTTCGATTTCCGATTCTTCAAAATACAATTCACAGGAATTACTTTCTGGAGTGATATCTTTCCCAAGGAAATCTCTCCAGATTTTTTCATCTTGGAGTACAAGACCTTCTGTCAGGATCATATTGCCATCGTTGTCAAGTATCATATCGAGACCGAACAGATCATGATAAAATTGCTTTGATCTTTCAATATCTTTCACGACAATCAGAATGTTTTTTAACTTCATAGCTTTTATCCCCCATCAAATTGGATTCCTTGTTATTTTTAGTATACATTTTAAATTTCTTTTTAACAAGATTTGATCTGAATTATTTTTATAAATTATTTTCATACTGTGACTAACTCTTTTGCTTCCTCAGTTGTTATATAGATCAGAGTTTCATGAAGATTCTTAAGATACAGGAGGAAGATCAATGGAGAGATGCATGCAGAGAATCGGATACGGCCAGAGAAGCAGATATGGCCAGAGGAGCAGATACAGGCACATGTACGGAAATGTCAGCGGAATGGTATGTAGAATTATACTGAGTGTTGTTATAATGATTTTTGGTGTAACGTTCTTAAGACAGAGTACAGGCTTCCTGACAGGGATGGAGAAGGCAGATACTTCACTGGGATGGGATCTGATCCTTGTCAATAAGGACTACGCGATTCCCGATCATTATGAATTGGAGCTGACGCAGCTGTCCAATGGGAAAGAGGTGGATTCCAGAATTTATCCGGCGCTGCAGGAGATGTTTGACGATGCCAGGATGAGCGGCCTGCAATTATTTGTAAGAGAGGGATACCGTACCCAGGAGGAACAGCAGGCGATCATGGAGGAAAGGATCGCGGAATATCAGGCGCAGGGATATTCGAAGCAGGATGCGAAGAAGATGGCAGAAGGGTATGTCTCGATTCCCGGCACCAGCGAACATCAATTGGGTCTGGCGGTTGATGTCAACGCGGATACGTCCGTCTCGTCTTCGGACGAGGTCTATGCGTGGCTTGAAGCCAATGCTTACAGATACGGATTCATCAAGAGGTATCCTTCGGGCAAAACGGAGATTACAGGGGTGAATAATGAACCCTGGCATTATCGTTATGTGGGGAGAGAAGCGGCGGAGGAAATGAAGGAAAATAACCTCTGTCTGGAAGAATATGTGGAATGGAAGAAATCCAACTGACTTTTTATAGGGGGCAGTTATTATACGAGGGGGGAAGCGGATATGGATTTTCTGTTGGTGAAGAAAGCTAAAAATGGAGACGAACAAGCCGGAGAACAATTGATCAGGAAGTATTATACTGCCATTTATCAATATTGTTTCCTGCATCTCCGTGACCGCGATCTTGCCGAAGATATGACCCAGGAGACGTTTACCCGCTATTTCGAGGCCCTGCAGACCTATACAGACTATGGGAAGCTTAAGAATTATTTATACCGTATCGCCGGAAATATCATCAAGAACTACTACAAAAAGAAGAAAGAGCTTCCAATGGAGGAGATGTCTGAAATACCGGGAAACGATATGAGAGATGCGGAGATCAGGATGGATATCGAGCAGGCGATAGACCGTTTGCCAAAGGAGCTTAAGGAAATAACGATCTTGTTTTTCTTCCAGGACTTAAAACAGAAAGATATCGCCAGACTGCTGGATATCAACCTGTCTCTTGTGAAGTACCGTATCAGCAGGGCGAAGAAACTATTGTCGGAATATCTGGAGGTGAGGGAATGAAGTCATACACAAATAGAATCAAAGAATATAAGGAATTGATACAAGGAGAATATGTCAGAGACACGGCAGTCCAGAAGGCGGTCAGGCGCTGCAGCGATATTATGGCGGCAGGAGAGGATATCAGGCTGTCTTATTTTGAATTTTTATATAGCCAGATGCGGTTTGTCAAGAAGAAATGGTGGGGCCTGCAGGGGACGGTATTGCTTCTGCTCTGGCTTGTCTTAAGGAACTCCGGAAATACGGAGGATATGGGGCGGATCCTGGGAATCCTGTCGATCGTGTTTGCCGATCTGATCATACCGGAGATATGGAAGAACCAGAGATACTCGGTCATGGAAGTAGAGGGGGCGGCATTCTATACTCTGAGACAGATATGCGCAGCGAGAATCTTAATGTTCGCGGCCGTCGATCTGCTGATGGTTACGGTATTTTTTGCGGTATCTTTTTATACGGTACAGATGTCGGCATACAGGATGATAATGGATTTCCTGATTCCATTCAATGTCTCGGGCTGCATCTGTTTTGGGCTGTTATATAGCAGAAAGGGAGAGATGGAATATGTGACGCTGCTTTTGAGCGGCATATGGATGGTGATATGGGCGGCCATCGTCGTGCGCGATGAAATATATCAAAGTATTGCAGAACCGGCATGGATTGGGATCTTGCTGCTGTCTTTTGGATTTCTTGCCTTTTGTATTAAAAGATCGCAGAATACCTGCGAGAATGGTTGGGAGGAATATGTTGATGGAATTAAAGCTTAAAAATGTATCAAAAGAGTTTGACGGCGTATCTGCCGTAAGCGGTGTATCTGTCGTGATGAGGAAGGGAGTGTACGGGCTTCTTGGAGTGAACGGTGCAGGGAAGACTACGCTGATGAGAATGCTGTGTACGCTGATACGTCCAACGGCAGGGGAGATTCTGTGGGGTGGAAGTGATATTCTGGAAATGGGGGCAGATTACCGCAATATCCTGGGATATTTGCCCCAGGATTTCGGGTATTATCCGGACCTGTCTGTCACGGATTATATGATGTATATTGCATCCATCAAAGGGATCCGGCCCGGAGCGGCAAGAAAAAGGACAAGACAGTTATTGGGACAGGTCGGCATGGCGAAATATGAGAAGCGGAAGATGAAGACCCTGTCCGGAGGGATGGCAAGGCGTGTGGGGATCGCGCAGGCAATGCTGAATAATCCTAAGGTATTGGTGCTGGATGAGCCGACGGCTGGCCTTGACCCCAATGAAAGGATCCGTTTCAGGAATCTGATCAGTGAATTGGCGGAAGATCGCCTGGTACTGCTCTCCACACATATTGTATCAGATGTGGAATTCATTGCGAATCAGATCATGCTGATGAAAAGCGGGAAGATCTTCTATCAGGGAACGACGGAGAAGCTGCTCTCTTCCATGGACGAATCAGTCTGGCATTGTACGGTTCCCAAGAGAGAAGTGAATGACCTTGTGAGGAGATATCTGGTGGGCAATGTGAAGTCTGCGCCGGGCGGGGCAGAGCTTCGGATCCTTGCCAAGGAACCGCCGACAGAGCAGGCGGTAAGAGAGGAAGCAACACTGGAGGATGCATTTCTGCTGTATTTTGGAGAGAAAGTAGGTGGTACGGATGATACTGAGATATGAATTGAAGAAAGTATTTTCTAAGAAGATAAACCGGATCGTGCTGATTGGAACTATGCTGGCGGCGGTGGCGCTCAGTATGTTTGCGATCGGCGGCGTGCGGTATACCGACAGGAATGGGACGACGCATGCAGGAGTTACGGCAGCCAGAAGACTTGCGGATGACAGGAACAGGTGGGCAGGGGAGCTTACAGGGGATCGGATCGCCCGGGCGGTGGGCAGCAGGAAGGAGATGAACAACAGATATTCTTATGATGTGCCGGATGAGGAGTATGGGAAGACGGTACAGGCTTACGATGATATTATTAATTTTGTGATCAATGTACTGACGCCGGATACAGGGTGGGATGAAAATGTCCTGTATCAGTTAGAGGATGAGCAGGCGGAGGATATTTACAGTATTTACAGAGAGAATCAGCAGAAGATGGCAGAAGAATATGGGAAGACACCCAGGCAGAGACAATTTCTCGAGGAACAGTATGGTAAGATCGATCTGCCGCTTACCTATGAGGCCAAAGACTCGTGGGATACGCTCATGGTATATGTGGAGACCTATGGGATGATTCTGGCGATCGTGATCGGCTTCTTAGCTGCCGGCGTGTTCGTTGAAGAGTTCCGTGTCCGGGCAGATGCGGTGTTCTTTGCTTCGAGATTCGGGCGCACGAAAGCGGCGGGGAGCAAGGTGCTGGCGGGATTGCTGATAGCGACCATCGTCTATTGGGCGGGGATGGGAATCCTGCTGCTGATCTCGTTGGGAGTGATGGGGATCAGCGGGAGCGGCACGCTGTATCAGATTAATTTCCCGTATAGTATCTATGTCATGACCTATGGGCAGTATTGTCTGCTTGCCGTTCTGGGCGGCTATATCGCAAGCCTGCTCTCGGCGTCTGTGACCATGCTGATCGCGGCGAAGATGCGGAGCGCGAATGTGGCGGTCTGTGTTCCGTTCTTCTTATTCTGCGTGATGCAGTTTATCGCAAGGGCGTTGTCTGGCTTCCTGACGTTTTTCAAGTTTACGCCGGATATGCTGGTCAATGTGATCGGATGTGCGAAAGCTCCTAATATTTTCCAGGCAGGGAATCTTGTATTCCGGCAGATCCCGTGTGTGATGCTGATTTATTCTGTTCTCGCTGTTATATTGCTGCCGTTTGTGTATAAGAGTTACCACTGTTATAATCTGAGATAAAGGGGGTGCCGCATATCGCGGCGCCCCTAGTACATCAGCGGTCTTTCTTCATCTCTTTCAGGTATAACACCAGCGAATAACCGGCTGGCAGCAGGACCACAGCGATGATCACGCCCGGGATCACCCATCTGAACTGCACAAAAGCATTGATGATAAACAAGATGCCGACGAGGGCGTACAGCCGCCCGGCGAAACGGTGTGTGAGATACCAGTTGTTCTCGTCAGCCAGCGTCCAGGGAAGCTTGATCCCCACGGTATAATTCTGATGACACTTGGGCAGGTAGTTCCCGATCACGAAGAAGAGAATGCCCATCAGCAGATTCATGAAGAATGCCGAGTTCAGCCAGTCGCCCATTGGGAGCGCCAGGGCGTATCCGTAGACGGCGGCGGCGCAGACGATGGAAACCACCGGACAAAGCATTAGGAGCAGGCGGTACATCTTCTGGCTGATATTCTTGCGCTTCGGGTCGATCGCGGTGCCGAAGGTACATAGTATGTGCGCCGCGAATATGAAGACCGGCAGCCCCAGTACGGCCAGGGGCTTGGAACTCCAGCCGTTGGGCGTTCCGTCCGATCCAAAATGGATCGCTATGGTATCCGGCAGCCGGTTCCAGCACAGGACGCCGATCAATATTGGGGCCAGGGTGATGATGCTGGTTACGATGATTAGTGTACGATTCTTCCTGATCATGATTCATTTCCTCCTTTTAAATGCGAAAGCCATGCCATCACTTCCTCCACTACGGAAGTATTCAGCTCATAGTATATATAGTTCTTGTATTTCGATTCGTGTACCAGGTCTGCTTTCTTCAGAATACTCAGGTGGTAGGAGATAGTGGCTCCTGTCATATCAAAATGACTCCCGATCTCTCCGGCTGACATGCGGCCGGATCTCAGAAGCGTGAGGATCTCACGTCGGACGGGATCGGATAATGCTTTAAACGTCTGTCCGAAACTCAATAAGCATCCCTCCTTCAAAAGTATTTAGAAATATTTCTAAATAGATAATATCATAGTAAATAGAAAATATCAACAGCTATTTAAATGTTATATATTAGAGGATGACATTTTCGACTGAAATATATATAATATCTACTATCTACTATAAAGACAGGAAAGAAGGAACACGTATGAGATTTACGATCGAACACCTATCAAAGCATTTCGAGAACAAAGAGGTACTCAATGACATTGATTTTACATTTGAAAGCGGGAAGATCTACGGTCTTCTGGGCCGTAACGGAGCGGGAAAGACGACGCTTTTTAACTGTCTGAACCGGGATATGAAGGCGGATGGCGGCAGTTTCTGCCTGGAAACTGAAGGGCAGAGGAAGGATATCGTGCCGGAGGATATCGGGTATGTCTTGTCTACGCCGACGGTGCCGGAGTTCCTGACCGGACGGGAATTCCTCCTGTTCTTTTTACAGATCCACGGAGAGAATATCAAGGATAAGGCAAGCACGGATGCGTATTTTGATTATATGAGGATTGCCTTTGAAGACAGAGACAAGCTGCTCAAGGATTACTCCCACGGTATGAAGAATAAGATGCAGATGTTGGTCAATATCATTGCAAAGCCCAATATTCTGCTGTTAGATGAACCGCTGACTTCACTGGACGTAGTGGTGGCGGAAGAGATGAAGCAGATCCTCCGCAGGCTGAAGAAAGACAGGATCATTATTGTCTCTACACATATCATGGATCTTGCGCTGGATCTCTGTGATGAGATCGTATTGCTGAATCACGGAGTATTGACGGAGGTAGACAAGAGAGATATGGACAGTCAGGAATTCAAGGAGAAGATTCTGGCGGCGCTTCGGGATAACGCGGCTATGTAACTATACAGTGATTTCAGCAAGACAATGAGGAGACAGATATGAACAAAACATTTAAGATAGCATTTTCCCTTAGGAATACATACCGTGTCAACACGATCCTGTATTCTCTGAAACAGATTCCCCTGATCAGGCGGCTGCTCCCGCAGGAATTATACCGGGATCCGGACCTTAAGCTCCTTGGAGCGATCTTATCCGGAATCTGGGAATTTATCAAGGCGTTCCTGGGGAAATTCCTGTATTTTCTGCTGATGGTCACATTGACAGCGGGGCTTTATGGGACTGCGCCGACGGGACAGATATTCCTGCATATCTATGTACTGCTGACTCTGATCGGGGCGCTTCTGAACACCTATATATTCAATCCGACGAAGGACAAATACTATGCGCTGATCCTTCTTCGGATGAATGCCAGGGAGTATGCGCTGGTCACGTACGGATACGAGATGGCGAAGGTTTTAGTCGGTTATACAATCTTCGGTATTATCTTCGGGAAAATGTGCGGGCTGATGTTGTGGCAATGCCTGCTGCTTCCTTTTGCGGCGGCGGGT
>CANDQP010000143.1 GCA_947388185.1 uncultured Dorea sp.
CTCCAGGATCTGCTCTTCCAAATGCCTGTTCTCTATCGTCTTATCAATGTTGGCCTTTACCTTGTTCTCATACCCGGAATAGGTATGAACTACATACCATTTTGCTTCTGACATAAACTCACCTTTCCCGCCTGCAGACCATCAACGTTACCTGACCAGTAGATCCACTCCATACTGAGCCGCGAAATCAACCATCGCAATAATCACTCCTAACACTACGGATACAAAAACAACCGCTCCCGTCTGCTTCGCCACTGTCTTCTTATCTGTCCATATGATCTTCTTGAACTCGCTGCTGACACCTTTGAACCAGCTCTGCTTCTGTGTCTTCTGTGCCTTCTCGCTCATGACAACCACTCCTTTACAGCGACTATTTTGTTTCCTTGTGCAATGTGTGAGATTTGCAGAATCTGCAGTACTTCTTAGTCTCCATGCGCTCAGGATGTGTTTTCTTATCCTTCGTCATGTTGTAGTTACGCTGCTTGCATTCTGTACATTCCAATGTGATTCTTGTACGCACAACTTCCACCTCGCTTTACGTTTTCTCATTGACGTGTTACCTGGTAGCTTGCGAGGCTACCCAAAATTAGGCATAAAAAAAAGACCTACTTCCATTCGCTAGGATAGTTTACCATGACTGCGAAAAAAAAGCAAGCCCTTTTCTCGCATTTTCATAGATATATCGCAGTTTTCGAAGAAAACCTTTACACGCGAAACACCTATTGATATAATGAAGAAAGTTTTACACAAGAAGCTTTTCTTTCATATTATAATGTATATAGAAAGTTGAGGAAGATAAATATGATTTACCAGAATGTATTAGAAGCAATGGGGCAGACCCCTGTCATCCAGTTAAACCGGATGGTCCCTGAAGACTCCGCCCGGGTGCTTGTGAAGTTCGAGGGCCTGAATGTGGGCGGTTCCATCAAGACAAGGACCGCATACAATATGATCAGCAAAGCAGAGGAGGAGGGCATCTTAAAGGAAGATTCCATTATCGTAGAACCTACCAGCGGCAATCAGGGCATCGGCCTTGCACTGGTGGGTGCAGTCAAGGGTTATGAGACGATCATCATTATGCCCGACTCCGTAAGCCGGGAACGACGGCTCCTGGTAGAACATTACGGCGCGAAAGTCATTCTCATCCATGACGCGGGGAATATCGGCGACTGCATTGAAGAATGCGTCCAGACCGCGAACCGGATGTCCGCCGAGAATCCTAAGGTATTCGTGCCGCAGCAGTTTGAGAATGAGGCGAATCCCATGGTACACCGCTATCACACCGGACTTGAGATCTTAGAGCAGGTAGCCGGTCCGATCCACGGTTTCTGTTCGGGTATCGGCACCGGAGGAACCATCACCGGTATCGGCGAGACCCTGAAAGCGCTGAATCCGGATATTACCATCTGGGCAGTGGAACCGGAGAATGCGGCAATCCTTGCAGGCGGAACGGTCGGGACACACATCCAGATGGGTATTGGCGACGGCGTGGTCCCCAAGGTACTGAACCGACAGATCTATGAGGATATTGCTATTATTACCGACGAAGAAGCGCTCCAGACTTCCAAAGACCTTGCAAGGCTGGAAGGGCTGATGTGCGGGATCTCCAGCGGAACGAACGTGGCCGCCGCCATCCGCCTCGCTAAGAAGCTTGGCAAAGGCAAGACCGTAGTCACCCTCCTTCCCGATACTGCCGAGCGGTACTTCTCCACCCCTCTGTTTACGCAACATTAGTAAAAAGCACCGCCACTGTACTGATTCCAGAACAACGGCGGCGCTTTTATATTGCCGCATCGGCAAAAGTCACACAATATTCGACGTTTTTTACTTCGTATTCAATAACTTCTCAATGCTCACCAGCTTCACGCTGAGAACGAAGATCTTAGAAGCCAGTTCCAGTTCCTCTACCGTCGGGAACGAAGGTGCGATGCGGATGTTGCTGTCTTTCGGGTCTTTCCCATATGGATAAGTCGCGCCGGCGTCCGTCATGATAAGACCTGCTTCTTTCGCCTTGGCAACGATGGCTTTCGCACATCCATCCATGGAATCAAATGAGATGAAGTACCCGCCCAAAGGCTTCGTCCAGGTACCGATACCCAGACCTCCCAGCTCCTTCTCCAGAACTTCATTCACCTTCTCAAACTTCGGTCTGAGGATCGCGGCATGCTTTCTCATATGCTCATAGACTCCAAGCATATCCTTGAAATACCGCACATGACGCAATTGGTTCAGTTTGTCATGGCCGATCGTCTGGAACTTCATATATTTTCTCGCATCCTCAAGATTCCCGCGAGATGCTGCCAGCGCTGCGATTCCGGAACCAGGGAAGGACACCTTCGATGTGGAAATGAACTTCAGCACAATATCAGGATTACCTACCTTAATACACTCATTCAGCAGTTCCAGCACAACCACACGCTCGTCATCATACAGATGATGGATCGAATAAGCATTGTCCCAGAAGATGCGGAAATCCTTCGCCGCAGGCTTCAGCCGCGCAAACCTTCTGACAGTCTCATCCGTATAAGAAATACCCGTCGGGTTCGAATACTTCGGCACACACCAGATGCCCTTGATCGTCTCGTCTTTTGACACCAGTTCTTCAACCATATCCATATCCGGTCCGGTCTCAAGGAGCGGTACATTGATCATCTCAATCCCAAAGAACTCCGTGATCGCAAAATGACGGTCATATCCGGGAACCGGACATAAGAACTTCACACGGTCCAGCTTCCCCCACGGGGTACTTCCCATGAAACCATGAGTCATGGCACGGGATACGGTATCAAACATTACATTCAGGCTGGAATTCCCATAGATAATTACGCTGCGCTCCGGCACCTCCGACAGATCCGCCAATAACTTCCTGGCATCACTGATCCCGTCAAGAACACCATAATTCCTGCAGTCCACGCCGTCAGAACTTAACATATCCGACTCGCTGGTCAAGACATCCATCATACCGATTCCGATATCCAACTGAGCCTTGGACGGCTTGCCCCGGGACATATCCAGATGCAGTCCCTTCTTCTTGATCTCTTCAAATTGCTTCTCAAGGTCACCCTTCAAATTCAATAACTTCTCTTTACTCAACTTGCTGTACGGCGCCATAATTGGAACTCCCTCCTGTTTTCTGTGTGGATCGGCTGCCTTGCCGCCCTTCTCTACCGTATGTTATTTTACGGATTTTCACGTGAAATGTCAAGTCTTTTTTGCATATTTTAATTCTATTACCTTCATTTATACAGGATCACAAACCATACAATCAGTGTTGTGCACAAAGAAATGCAATTTTCATCTGATTAACTTGCAAATATTCTACTTCTCCAGTTCAAACCGAAGCATGACGGGATTATGGTCACTGTACCCAAAATCCGTATCAATATTCTCTGCTTCTGCTTTCACGTTCTCGGACACCAGGAAGCCATCCACTACCGTTGTGAAATTCACACCCTTCGTATAAGGAATATCCGCTCCCCGGCAGGTCGGCACTTCAAGCTCATTCTCCGCCCGAACGATCGAGATCCCTTCCGCCATCTCTTCCTGGGTCAAAATGGACACCCACGCCGGAAATTTCTGCTTAGACGGAAATCCTTCCGCTACAGCCTCGCCCATCGCATGATTGAAATCTCCGCCCACGATCACATAATTCCCGGCCTGATATTCTTCCTCCATCACGGAATTCAACAGCTCAAGCTGTTGCAGGCGGATCTTGCCGCCCTCGTCATACGCCGACATATGGCTGTTGATCAGCACCAGTTCGCGTCCGTTCTCCACCGGAAGGCGCATAACAGCAAAACACCGGTCCAGATCCGTGAACTTCGTAACAAAGCTGTTATCTACCGGATAACTTCTCCGCTCTGCTTCTGCGATCTGATACCGCGTAAAATTCAGAAGTCCCGCTTCCACCGCGCCATGCGGGTCTGAAAATGGATAGAATAAATATGCCGAGTGAAAATTATTCGCGAAGACATTTCCATAATCAGCAAACTTGTCCTTAAGCTCCTCCGCCTGATTCACATGATAACTCCGGTCCGCTTCCACATCCACTTCCTGCAGCAGAAGGAAATCTGCCCCCAGCTTCTCAAGCTCTTTTGCCGCACCCGCCGTATTCTGCTCCACCGACTCCTTACTGACGGCCTTGCCGTACTCTCCCGCCGTCGCGGTCCCGTCCGCCATCTCGCCCGTATCCATGAAGAAACTGTAATCCGGGCCATATGCGCCAAAACCGATATTATAAGTCACCGCCGTGTAAGCCTCCCCGGTCCTCAACGTCTGCTTCGGATTATTCCTGACCTCCAGCTTCGCGTGATCTTCAATCCGATAATAATTTGCCTGCATGTAAATGATGTAACCGGCTATACAGAGTAAAACCAGCAGGATCAATCCTGCAAGTATCTTAAACACAACCTGTATGCGCTTCCTCTTCGTCTCTGCCTGGCCGTCTCTCTTCACCTTCTCCTTCATACTTCCTGCCTCCCGATCATTCCTGCCCTCACCGCAATATTGCCGCATTCCTTCTCCAGGTATCGCTGCATCTCCCCGTCATCCTCATAGAATTCCCTGACAAAATTCCTCATGATCTCCCGCACGGCCTCCTTCGCCTCTTCCCCAGAATACATCCCAAACAGCGCCTGTATCCTGCTGCGGTCACTCTCTGATACATCCGAGCCGTCAAAGGGCTTCTTCAATAAAATATGCCGCACAGCATCCGCAAGGACGATCCCGCAGAGATTCTCGAACATTTCCTCATATTCCCCGGAATACGCGCGCAGCACCCGCCGGACATAATTCTCCGGGAATCTGCCCAGGAATCTCTGTTCAATGCAGATGCAACGGACATATTCATAGACTGCGTCAATGCCGGAATACTCTCCCAGATCCTTAAGCACCGGATAATCCAGAGTAAGGATCGTATTCTGCGGTTCGTATTTGATATCATACCACTTCAAGAACTCTGGCACCGCCGCCACCGTATCCTTAAGGGCAATATTTCCATAAGAATGGAAATGCCCGATCAGTTCATGATACATCTCCTTCATCGCCCTTACCTTCGCCTCCGCAAGCCGGCAGCCCAGCCGGTATGCCTCCTTCGCAGACACCCTCTTCGCAGACGCGATCTCCGTTACGTCCCTATCTTCCGCAGAAACGCCGCATTCCCCAGGCTTCTCCATAACGTCTGTCTCATACTCATGAATGCAGTAGATCACGGCTTCCATCAGTTGATTCGCTTTCTCATATGTGACAGACGTACTCTCGTATCCCGTATACTGCTCTGCAAGCTCTGCGACAATCGGAATTAATTCTTCCATCTCATATCCCATATTTCACCCTCCCACTACTGCAAATTCTTCAACGCCTCCAGATAAACTTCCGGATCCCACCTCTGTACTTCATCAAACTGACTGTATTCCCCCCTTCCTTCCGTCTGCCTGTATCCCCGGTAACCGCCCCGCACAGCCTGAGAGAAAATATCAAGACAGGTCTCCTCCAGATATTCCAGATCACCGTAACAGACCGTCTCAAACTGCTCCTTCATAAAATGGATCAGCTCCATATCCGTCAACTCATCCATCGTCTCATTCTTATAGAGATAGAAGATCTCCTGAAGCCGTACCATAGTCTCCGGATAATTGTCCTGGCTGATGTAATCAGAATCACAGAACTCGTAGATCAACTGCGGGAGTATCCCCTGCCCGAATTCCACTCTCTTCTGTTCCTTCAAAGCGCTCCTGCGCTCTGCCACAATCATCTGCGCATCCTCCGAACTCAATGCAAGACCGTATCTCTGCGTGTACTGATTCGTTTCCAGAACTTTTCCCACCTGTGCCTGATCCGCCGCCAGCTCTAACCAGTTTCCTTTGCTCAAAGTACATTCCTCCTGCTCTACATGTGCCTTCTCATAATCGTTCTTTGATTATAGCACCGCCCTGTTCTTCGTACCAGTCTTGGATTTACTCTGTTTTTGTGGTATAATAGAATCAGTAAAATTTCACTTCTTTTACTTCTATTCGTATAAAATTCGTAGTAAAATCTGGTCAAGAATTTATACAAATGGAGGTCAAAACTAATGACAAAAAGTGCAAGAAAAAGAACCAATTACAAAAACATTTATTACAACGAAGGGACCAAAAAATACGACGTCAAATACAATTATAAAGAATACGATCCCATATTGCAAAAGAATAAATATAAAAGCCAATGGGTCTACAATTGTATGTCTATCGCCGAAGCAAAAGAAGCGCTGGCAAAACTGCAAATCGGCATCACAAAAACCGAAGACAAAGATATCACCCTTGCAAGTGCTTTTGAACTTTGGAAGACCAAAGCTCTCACACAACAGTTCAGTGAGATGACGATCCAAAGTACAGAACAGAACATGAAAGTAATTTACAAATATCTTCCTGCAAACACAAAATTAAAAGACATAACTGAACATGTTTACTATAAAATATTCGCAGAACTTAGACAAAAGTATTCGGAAGAAACCGTTCACACTCTCAACAGCACATTTCGCAAACTGATAAAGCTCTCTTATAAACGAGGCCTGATCGCAGATAATTTTCTCTTAAAAGCAGACAATATAAAAACCGAACAAAAGAAGAATTATTATCTTCTGGGACATAAAGATTTCCAAAAAATCGACAATTATCTGGGCAATAAGCAAAGCAACCATAACGGATACAATGCCTATCCCAGACTGCAGTTTTTCTATAATGTGCTGTACTATACAGGAGTGAGGCTGTCTGAATGTCTGGCCCTGACCTGGAATGACTTCGAAACATTTCACTATCATAAAGACGCGCACGATCCAAGAGGCAATTTCCACTCTCCGGAATCAACGTCATCTGACAGCGGATATTTGTCGGGTATGAGGATCTCCGTCACAAAATCGACCGGGCGTGAAAAAGATGAGTCCGGCAAGGCCATTGTAAAGGGCCCGAAGAACAAGAAAAACCGTACTATTCCAATACCTCCCCATCTCGAGGTAATGTATCACAGAGAACATAGCAAGCATATTGCCGGCGGAGGTGAAAACTCAGACAGGATTTTCAACTATGTACACAGCTATTGTCTGACCAGGATCAAAGACACCTGTAAAATATTAGGAATCGAACCCTGTAACTGCCACGCTTTCCGGCATACCTATATAAGCAATCTGATAAAGAGAAATGTTCCGATCACCGTGATCGAGAAGGTGTCCGGCGACACACAGGAAACGATATTCAAACGATATTCGCATATGTTTGAACAGGATGAGATCATGGTGATACGGGCATTAGAGAATCTACAATAACAATTTTCTTAACAGACTCTAAACAAGAGCAGAAATGCTCTTGTTTTTTTGCATTAAGTTCCAAGATCTGCTGTGCTTTGTCTTGATTCTTCTATCTATTTGTATATTTCCGTATATTTTTATGTTCACTCTCTTCGAAATCCGCAGAAATAAAGAGGTGTTTTTATGATCCGATAATTCGATGTGGAAGACACTCCCGAAACCAGGAAGGAAGGCCTCTTTATTACATATAAAGGGAAAGAATATCAGTACAATGAGGATGTGATCAACTTCCTATGTCTGGGGATTGATAACAGCACCCCGGTGGAGCAGGCCAACGAGATAAAGGGACAAGGGTTGGCGGATGCGATCA
>CANDQP010000144.1 GCA_947388185.1 uncultured Dorea sp.
GATAGGTTTTATAGGTGTGGGCATCATGGGTAAATCCATGGTCCGCAATCTGATGAAAGCCGGGTTCGAGCTTCATATCTATGCAAGGACGAGATCGAAGGTGGAGGATGTGATCGGCGAAGGAGCGGTATTCCATGAGTGCATCAAGGACTGCGTGGAGTCTTGCGAAGCGGTGATCACCATCGTCGGATTCCCGCAGGATGTGGAGGAAGTGTATTTTGATGAACAGAATATCCTGGACAGCGCGGCGCCGGGAACATATCTGATCGATATGACAACCACAAGCCCGATGCTTGCGAAGAAGATCTATGAGGCGGGAAGCGGGAAGGGCTTCCGCGTGCTGGACGCGCCGGTGACGGGCGGAGACGCCGGGGCGAAGGCGGGAACCCTGTCCATCCTTGTTGGTGGTAAGAAAGAGGACTACGAAGCCTGTATGCCGCTTTTTGAGGCGATGGGAACGAACATCAACTATCAGGGAGAGGCCGGATGCGGGCAGCATGCCAAGCTTGCGAATCAGATTATGATCGCGGGAACCCTGTCCGGTGTCTGTGAGGCGCTGACTTATGCGAAGTCAAAAGGGCTTGACCTGCAGGTGCTTCTTGATTCGGTGTCTACCGGGGCGGCGGGAAGTAAGCAGCTTGATACCTTCGGCCCGAAGATCCTGGCGGATGATTATGCGCCTGGTTTCTTCATGAAGCATTTTATCAAGGATATGAAGCTTGCGCTTATGGAGGCGAACAGAAGCGGCCTGTGTCTGGAGGTGTTAAGCCAGGTGCTGGCGAATTATGAGATATTGGCGGCGGAAGGACATGGAGATCTTGGAACGCAGGCGCTTATGAAGTATTATGAGGAGACGGTCTGCGGGGATGAAGAATAGAGGATTAAGTAACGAGAGGAGAAATGTAAGATGGCAAATGAGAATTATGTAACATTTGAGATTGGCAAGACGAAGCATATCGCGCTGGTAGCGCATGACGGCAAGAAGAAAGAGCTGGTGGAGTGGTGCGATAAGAATAAGGAGATCTTGAAGGGACATTTCCTGTGCGGGACGGGAACGACGTCCAGGCTGATCGCGGAGAAGACCGGCCTGCCGGTGAAGGGCTATAACAGCGGCCCGCTCGGCGGAGATCAGCAGATCGGCGCGAAGATCGTGGAGGGGCAGATTGATTTCATGATCTTCCTGTGGGATCCGTTGGAGGCGCAGCCGCATGATCCGGATGTGAAGGCGCTTCTTCGTATCGCGGTGGTATATGATATCCCGGTCGCGAATAATTTGGCGACGGCTGATTTCCTGCTGAATTCCAGGTATATGGAAGGGACTTATGCGAGGAAGGTGCAGAACTTCAATAAGACTGTGCAGGAACGGGTAGAGCAGATGAAGTAGGGTACTGTAGATTCAGTATAATTTGATTGCTAATAAGTCATAAAGTAGATGGTCCAATCTATATTACGAAGAACGGATATGGTGATATGGTGATTATGAGCATGGAAAGCTATGAGAATGCTGTGCGTCAGTTCTCTGTGTACAAGGATGTTCGGAGATCTGAGAAACAGATTGAAGATGGTCAGGTGAAAGATGCCAAGACAGCATTGCGTGATATGAGGGCAAAATATGACTTATAATTTGATAATTACTGAAGTATTTGGCCAGTAGAAGTTATCACGAAGCGATTGAGCCACAGATGAATTATAGTGTTATATTTTCTGTGGAAGAGAATGTCGTAAGTGTTGTTGGGATATTTCATCAGTTAGAAAATTATCGGAGCAAAATCTAATGTTACAAAAGACTAGTACATCATTGCATTAATCTTGAAGTAATAGTGCTTATTACTTGAGAATTAATGCAATGATGTACTAGTGTATGGACAAAATCAAAGAGTAAAGAAAAATGTAATGAATTATAGTACTTCATTACATTTTTTTTGCAAAAATCATATTAATAATTCGTTCATTTACGTTATATTACCATGCAAAAATGGTTTTGTCAACATTTTGGAAGGTTGTGAACAGGATTTCTGATGGTATTTCTGTAAATTTCATCTAAAAAATCATAAATTTTCATTTCTTTCCGGCGAAAAAATCAAGAAAATTAGGAGATTTTCGAGCTATCGCCGTCAAAATTCTAGTCAAATTCTATAAGATCTGTTATTTCCACAAAAATAAGGGGTAAGAAGCTAGAAATCCGCGGTTTTTGCATACCGATTCTTAAATGACCGCCGTCAAAATTCTAGTCAAACGAATTGAGAATGGCGTGAAATAGAGGTGAAACGGCTCTTTGTAATGAAGTACTATACTTCATTACATTTTTGACGAGATATGCGCAGGAAAGGAGCCGTGGATATATATGTCAATTGAATTATACGAACACAATCAGAAAGCCTATCAGGCGGCTCTGGATATGCTGAAAACGGCAGGGAAGGCGGCGATCATCCATCCGACGGGAACGGGGAAATCTTTTATAGGGTTCAGGTTATGCCAGGATTTCCCGGAGAAGATTGTCTGCTGGCTATCACCGTCGGAATATATCTTCCGGACGCAAGTGGAGAATCTGGCGGCGAATACAGGGAAAGATGTAAGGCACCTTGAGAATGTCAGGTTCTATACTTATGCGAAGCTGATGTCAATGACGGATGAAGAGTTGGGAGAGATCTGCCCAGACTATATTATATTAGATGAATTCCACCGCTGCGGCGCGACCGTCTGGGGGCAGGGGGTAGAGAACCTGTTGTCTATGTATACGAATGCAGGAGTGCTGGGGCTTTCGGCAACGGCGATCCGCTATCTGGACAACCAACGGGATATGTCGGATGAGTTGTTTGACGGGAATGTAGCTTCAGAGATGACTCTTGGCGAGGCGATCGTGCGTGGGATCCTGAATCCTCCAAAGTATGACTTGTCCGTGTTCTCTTATCAGAAGGATCTGGCGAAATATGAGAGACGAGTACAAACGGCGAAGAGCAAACTGATCCGGGATGAAGGGGAGAAGCAGTTAGAAGCCTTGCGGCATGCTTTGGCTCAGGCGGACGGGCTTGAAGAGATCTTCCGTAAGCATATGAAGAATATCGCCGGGAAGTATATAATTTTCTGTGCGAATTATGAGCATATGTCGGAAATGATCGGGAAGGCGCAGGAGTGGTTCGGGAAAGTGGATAGGAATCCGCATATTTATACGGCTTATTCCGACGATCCGGCGACGAGTCAGGCATTTGCAGAATTCAAGGCAGACGAGAGTGAGCATTTGAAACTGTTATATTGTATCGATATGCTCAATGAAGGTATTCATGTGGAGGATATTGACGGGGTGGTTCTGCTTCGGCCTACTGTGTCGCCGATCATATATAAACAGCAGATCGGGCGCGCGTTATCGGCAAACAAGAAGAAGGATGCAGTCATCTTCGATATTGTGCTGAATATAGAGAATCTCTACAGTATTGGAACAATCGAGGAGGAAATGCAGGTTGCCGCTTCTTATTATCATTTCCTGGATCGGGAGGATGAGATTGTCAATGAGCATTTTAGAGTGATAGATGAAGTACAGGACTGTATTGCACTGTTTGAAAAGTTAGAGGAGACGTTGACGGCTTCCTGGGATTTGATGTATGAGCATGCGAAGCAGTATTACCGGGAGCACGGGAATCTGGAGGTTCCGATGCGGTACCGGACGGAGGAAGGCTACGGACTTGGACGGTGGCTTCTGACACAGCGAAGGGTTCGCGACGGAGAGAAATACGGCGTACTGGGTATAGACCGGATACGAAAGCTTGACCAGATCGGGATGGTCTGGGGGAGTTACCGGGATCTTTCTTGGGAGAAGTATTTCAAGGAAGCGAGGAAATACTATGAGGATCACGGGAACCTAAATACGAATGTAAACGATGTGACGGACTCAGGGATTCGGCTTGGCGCATGGATCTGCCAGCTTCGGACTTACCGGAAGAGCGGGATCCAGAAAAGCTATCTGACAGAGGAGCGTATACAGGCGCTTAACGAGGTCGGGATGATCTGGGATGTGCCGGATTATTTGTGGGAAGAGAATTTCACGGAATGTCTGCAGTATTATAGGACGTATGGGAATCTGGATATTCCCAATGCGTACATATCGCCCAAGGGGCTTAAGATCGGCGGGTGGCTCAGACGGCAGCGGTTGATCCGCAAGGGGAAGACCAGCGGCGCGAAACTGACGCAGGAGCAGATCGACAGACTTGACGGGATTGGGATGGTCTGGAAGACGAAGCCGGAGCAGCAGTGGGAGAAAGGTTATGTTGAGGCGAAGGCTTATTATGAGGAGTATGGGAATCTGAATGTGCCAGTATCTTATGTGAGTCCGGGCGGGTATAAGCTTGGGGGCTGGATTGCGGATCAGAGAGAGAAAGGGAAAGAAAAGCATTCCGATGAACAACAGAGGCAGTTGGATGAGCTTGGGATGGTCTGGGTGAAACCGGATTCCTGGGAAGTGAGGTTCGGGCTTGCGAAGGCTTATTATGAAGAGTATGGGAATCTGAATATTCCTTCGAAGTACCGGGTGGACGGGGTGTGGCTTGCGAAGTGGGTCAATGAGCAGAAACAGGTGTATGCCGGGAAGCGTGTTGGAAAAGAACTGAGGGAAGATCAGGTGCAAAGGCTTGAAGAGATTGGGATGGAGTGGGGACGGCGAAAAGAAAGAGAAAAGAAAGAGAACGTTCAAAACCTAGAGATTGCTTCGAGGGTCGTCAAGGAACAAATCAGTGAAAGCCAAGATGATTTAGGAAGAATCGATCGTAGAGATTATAAGGAAGCGGTTTAAAGTTGATGAATAATGTATATGAGTATATACGGAAGATTGACAGGCATAAGAGGAAAGATTTTCTGGAAATATCGTTCTTTGGTGAAAAGCAGAGGATGTAGGCAGAGCTGAAGATCGTGAAGAAAATATGAGAAATGAAGGATCAGGATTATTTGTCAGGACTACTCTTTGGATATCTTTGCAGCAGGGGCACTTGGATTTCCCAGAGTCTGGGGCATGGATGGGAAAGGATAGGTAACAGTTTATCCCGCTATCGGAACATGAGGCGGACTGGTTGGACCGGATGATAGAATCACCGAGTAAGGATATGGAAGTATAGCTTTCCCAAGTATCGATATCAGAAAATGATGTGATTACAATCCTGCCGGGATCATTGAAAAATATGGAGGGGCGTATCAAAAAGATTGACCTGCACCGCAGGATTGCGAAGGTGGAGGTGGACTTCATGAGCAGGAAGACGGTGATAGAGATGATGGAGAAAAAACAGAGACTGAATAAGAAGTGTGAACCTGGAGTTGTGTTGTAGGAAGGAGATTTTGTTGATGGAGGAATATCAGGAAGTCAATGAAATTAATTTGATAGATTTGATGCTCTATTGTCTGAAGAAGTGGAGAGGGATTGTGGTATGCATGGTATTATTTGCAGTTATCGCAGGAGTGTATAAATATCAGGCGACAATTATGGATAACCAGGTAAAGAAAGAAGAACTATTACGACAGTCAAGGCAGCCAACTGCTGAATCGACCGAGGGAGAAGCAGGTAGAGAAGAGGAGAGTGAATCGATTGTATTGAGTGATCCGGTGTCTTCAGCAGTTTCTTTTGCTGTGATCGGAATGATTGGCGGAGCCTGTATGATTTGTCTGGTCTTCGGTATATACTATGTGATGAGCGGGAAATTGCAGAGTGAGAGTGGATTTCAAGAAAAGTTTGGCATGCCGTTATTAGGAATTGTTCGTAAAAAAGAGACAAAGAAAAAGTTATTCGGATTCATAGACCAAGGGATTCGACGATTGGAAGAAGGGCCATATGCGAGGATTCCAAGGAAAGAGCAGATAAAGATTGCGACCGTGAACGTGCAAGCTGCAATTCATAAAAATCCGGAAGAAAAGATAAAGAGGGTTATGTTGGCGGGAACTGCATCAGGAGATGACGTGATGGAGATATGTGGGGAACTTGCGGAAGAGATAGGGGAAGTTACTTTTTCGCCTTATAGACAGATTGTGTTCCATGCAGCGGCGCTTAAGAAGTTGGAATATTATGAAGGAATCCTTTTCATAGAGAAGAAAGGAGAGTCCTTTGAGAGGCTGATTAGGCAGGAGAAGAAATTGGCAGATAGTAGGGGGATAAAGGTGTTGGGGATGGTTTTGTGTTGATATATATATTTTCAGCTTACCCATAGAACAATACGAATGTGAGCGCTTCTGAAGCGGACAAGGCAGTTCTGGAAGACATGAATGTAGATTGGGATAAGGATCATTAGCGCTCAATTTGGCAAAGAGCTAACCTGTTTGATGAATGTAAGGGGGATAAATAGATGGCTAATTCAGTGAGGACAGCAGGTATTGCAAGAAGAGTTATTCCTTTCAGTCCGCCGGATATTTCTGATGCGGAAATAAATGAAGTAATAGATACACTTAAATCTGGGTGGATCACAACAGGACCAAGAACAAAAGAATTAGAAAAGAGACTGGCAGAATATTGTCATACGTCAAAAGTGGTATGTCTTAATTCAGCTACAGCAGCAGAAGAACTGAATTTCAGGATCTGTGGAATCGGAGAAGGTGATGAAGTTATTGTGCCGGCATATACATACACAGCATCCGCATCAGCGGCAATTCACTGTGGTGCAAAAGTTATCTTTGTTGACAGTCAGAAGGAATCAGCAGAGATGAACTATGGCGAGGTTGCCGAGGCGATAACAAATAAGACAAAAGCTATTGTCGCAGTTGATCTAGGCGGCATTATTGCTAATTACGATAAAATCTATAGAGTAGTAGAGGCAAAGAAGGAACAGTTTGTTCCTGGTGGCAATACTGATCTGGGAAGAAAGATTCAGAAGGCTGTTGGCCGTGTCTTGGTATTCGCTGATTCCGCTCATGCACTAGGAGCAAGCAGAAATGGAAAGATGGCCGGTGAGATTGCTGACTTTACTGACTTCTCATTCCATGCTGTTAAGAATTTTACCACTGCTGAAGGTGGTGCATCGACTTGGAGAGATATTCCAGGAATTGATAATGAGGAGATCTATCATCAGTATCAGTTATATAGCTTGCATGGGCAGAGTAAGGATGCGTTGGCAAAGACTCAGATTGGTTCATGGGAGTATGATATTCAAGGTGCTTGGTATAAGTGCAATATGACAGATATCATGGCTGCTATTGGTCTTTGTCAGATGGATCGCTATCCGAAGCTTTTGGCAAGAAGAAGAGAGATCATAGGAAAGTACGATGCTATGTGTGATGAACTGGGAGTAAAGCATCTTATTCATTATACAGAAAATAGCATGTCTTCCGGGCATCTATACATTACAAGGATTCCAGGAATAAGTGATGAAGTAAGAAGAGAAATCATTATTAAGCTTGCAGAGAGGGGCGTTAATACGAATATTCATTATAAGCCTCTTCCGATGATGACTGCCTATAAAGAAATGGGATGGGATATCAAGGATTTCCCAAATGCATATGCCTACTATGCGAACCTGATTACGCTTCCGCTGCATACGAAACTTTCCGATGAAGATGTTGAGTATGTCATCAGCAGTTTCAAGAAAGTAGTAAGAAAATATATCTGAGAAAGGATGTCATAGAAATGAGCTTTCGAAAATGGGAAGAGCTTCCAGCATTTATGAG
>CANDQP010000145.1 GCA_947388185.1 uncultured Dorea sp.
CTTCATAACAACAGGCCAGTTTACCGTATGTCAGATAATAAGGGGGGATTGTGGTATGAGAGTGATTGCAGGAAGTGCAAGGAGGATACAGCTGAGATCATTGGACGGCATGGATACAAGACCGACGACGGACCGCATCAAAGAGACGTTGTTTAATATGCTTGCCCCGTACCTGTATGATTGTGTATTCCTGGATTTGTTTGCCGGGAGCGGCGGGATTGGGATCGAGGCGCTGAGCAGGGGAGCTATGGAGGCGGTATTCGTAGAGAAGAATCCCAAGGCGATGCAGTGCGTAAGGGACAACCTTTCGCGCACGCATCTGGAACGCAGAGGGATGACCATGTCCATGGATGTTATGACTGCGCTCTATAAGCTGGAGGGAGAGAAGCAGTTTGATTACATTTTCATGGATCCGCCCTATAGACAGGAGCTGGAACATAAGGTTCTGTCATACCTGTCCGGGTCTGCGCTTCTTGCGGAGGACGGGGTGATCATCATTGAGGCGGCCAAGGACACAGAGTTTGACTATGTGGAGGAGATTGGCTTCTCTGTGATCAAGAATAAGATATACAAGACGAACAAACACGTATTTATCGAACCTTCGGGGAGGAAAGGAATATGCTGAGAGGGATTTATCCTGGAAGTTTTGACCCGGCCACCTTCGGCCATGTGGATGTGATCACCCGGTCAGCCGGAAAGGTAGACGAATTAATTGTCGGAGTCTTGAATAATAAAGCAAAAAGTCCGTTGTTTTCCGTAGAAGAACGTGTTAGAATGTTAGAGGAAATAACAAAAGAGATGCCGAATGTCAGGATCCTTCCGTTTGAAGGGCTGTTGGTAGATTTTGCCCGGAAGATGAAGGCGGATCTGGTGATACGCGGACTGCGTGCGATCACAGATTTTGAATATGAGTTACAGATGGCTCAGACGAATCATAAGTTGGAGCCGGAGTTAGAGACGGTATTCCTGACGACAAGTCTTGAGTATTCCTACTTGAGTTCCAGCACGGTGAAGGAAGTGGCAGCCTTTGGCGGAGATATCTCCAGATTTGTGCCGGAGATTGTCGTGGACCGAATTGCAGAGAAGATGAAGAAAAAGGAGAGTGTAGATTAATGAGCAGCCGTATAGAACAGATTATTGAAGAGATAGAAGAGTATATTGACAGTTGTAAATTTCAGCCGTTGTCTACTTCTAAGATTATTGTGAATAAAGACCAGATGGATGAGCTCCTTCGTGAGCTTCGTATGAAGACGCCGGATGAGATCAAGCGTTACCAGAAGATCATCGCCAACAAGGATGCGATCTTAGCGGACGCCCAGTCGAAGGCGGACAGTATGATCGAGGAAGCCCAGATCCACACAAGCGAATTGGTCAGCGAGCATGAGATCATGCAGCAGGCATATTCTCAGGCCAATGAGATCGTGACTGCGGCAACCGAACAGGCACAGGAGATCCTTGACAATGCGACCCGTGATGCCAATGATATCCGGATCGGTGCGATGCAGTATACGGATGATCTGCTGGCGAATGCGGAAAGTATCATCGGACATACTCTGGACAGCTATACGACGAAATACGACGGGTTAGTGAATTCTCTGCAGGAGTGCTTTGATATGGTTCGCAATAACCGTTCGGAGCTTGAGATTCCGGATCAGTCCGCAAGCGGCCTGGAAGCAGAATACGGCACGCCTGAGCCGGAACCGGAATATGGCATGGAAGAAGAGGAATTAATACAGTAACAGGAATATAGAGACAAGGAGACTGGTTACCAATGCGGCGGCCAGTTTTTCTATTATGTAGGGGAGGAACGGGAGCGGTGCATCGGCTATCATGGCCTTGGTCTGGGCGGCGGCGCACCATCCGCCAAAGGAGGTAAGCGCCAGCGACCGGATGATTCTGGCACTGGCGGCGAGATCGGAACCGCATATCATATTGATTCCCGTAGTGATCTCCAGGGAGGGGAGCAGTACGGAGGACAGGAGGAAGGATTTCAACGGAAATGTCTGCGCAAGGGACAGGATGATGGAAAAAAGCATCATATATCCGCCGATTCTGGTAACCGTCTCGAAGCCGTTCATCATGCAGCCGTCCAGCATTCCTTCTGACCGGACAGCCTCGGCGTCAGGCTTTCGGAAATGCTGCGGCGCGAAGACGATCTCTCTTGGAATCCGGTAATACCTGCGGAACAGAAAGCTTAACAGGACAGGGGAGAGCAGAAGGATTGCAAGCAGAGGATATGTAAGCTTACTGCATTGCAGATTCTGCCAGATCACAAAGCTGATCATGAACATCGGGCTTGTATTGTTGCAGAAGGACAATAGATAGCATCCCTCCTGCCGGGTAATGCATCCATTCCTGAGAAGATCCGCCGTCACCTTGCTTCCCATCGGACAGCCGCATAAGAATCCGGTGAGTACGGTGAAGGCTCCGTAAGGAGATACGCGGAAGAAACGGCACAGGACGGGGGAGATTGCCATTGCGATCCAGTCAATGGCTCCGGTCTGGATCAGGAGGTTGGACAGGATAAAGAAGGGCAGCAAGGTTGGTAGTACTGTTTGGAACCACAAAATCAGGCCGGCGCTTGCTCCCTGGAAAGCAGCCTGGGGGAAGACCAGCATGAGGATAAATAAAAGGATGATACACAGGGTTGAGACGATTCGTTTCATAGTAGGATTTCTGCGGCAGCCTTTCACCGTATTTCTCTTAATTTTATTCTATGGAACAGGTTGATTTTTTATGAATGGTAGTAGATAATAGAAGGTAGAATAAGAAAGAGAGGTATAGAACAATGGCAGTATTAGAAAATCAGGAGCCTCAGAAGGTGTTTCAGTTTTTTGAGGAAATGTGTCAGATTCCCCACGGAACCTTTGACACTAAGCGCATCAGCGATTACTGTGTCGCTTTTGCCAAAGACCGCGGACTGGAAGTGATCCAGGATGAGGCGAATAACGTAATTATCAGGAAACCGGGAACAGCCGGGTATGAGGAGAGCGAGCCGGTGATCATCCAGGGACATCTCGATATGGTGTGTGAGAAGACGGCGGATTCCCCGCATGATTTCAAGACGGACGGGCTGGAGTTATATGTAGAGGACGGTTATCTCAAGGCAAAGGATACGACTCTTGGCGGTGACGACGGGATCGCGGTCGCGATGGCGATGGCGGTTCTCGACAGCGACGATATCCCGCATCCTCCGATCGAGGCGTTATTCACCGTCGACGAGGAGGACGGTATGGGCGGCGCCCACGCCATCGACCTGACCTTATTGAAGGGGCGGAAACTGATCAATCTGGACTCGGAAGAAGAAGGGATTCTGACCACCGGGTGTGCCGGCGGCATCCAGTATGTGACCGAGATCCCTGTTCAGAGAGAAGAGAGGGACGGCCAGCTTGTGAAGATCCGGATCCATGGGCTTCTTGGCGGACATTCCGGTGCGGAGATCCACAAGCAGCGCGGCAATTCCCACAAGATGATGGGACGTCTCCTGTATCATATCGAACGTGAGATCCCGTTCCAGCTGGCCTGTGTGGGCGGCGGTTCCAAGGACAACGTGATCGCACTGGATACGGAGGCCGGGATCCTGATCGATGCTGATAAAGAAGAAGCTGTTCTTACTATAATAAGGGAGATGGCTGCAACCTGGAAGGACGAGTTCATGGGAGAAGAGCCGGGTCTTACGGTGGATACAGAGGTCTCCAAAGTATCCGGATATAAGGTTTTCGATGCGGCGTCCACGAAGAATGTGATCACCTACCTGGAGCTCTGTCCCAACGGTCTGCAGGAGTACAGCCGGAAGCTGGAAGGCATTACAGAGACTTCGCTGAACACCGGTGTCGTTGAGACTACGGAAGAATGTGTAAGGACGGTGTGTATGATCCGAAGCTCTGTTGAGAGCAGAAAGCATCAGCTGAAGGAACAGATGGAGCTGTGCGCGAAGGTTGCGGGAGGAACCGGACGTCTGGTGGGTGAATATCCGGCTTGGCAGTATGATCCGGATTCAGAGCTTCGCAGGATCATGGTCGATACATATAAGGACCTCTATGGCAGGGAGCCGGTTGTATCCGTGATTCACGCGGGACTGGAATGCGGTCTGTTCCTTGGCAAACGTTCGGATCTTGACTGCGTATCCTGCGGACCGAACGTGACAGATGTACATTCGGTAAATGAACAGTTGGAGATCGCGTCTACGCAGAGGACTTGGGAGTATTTGAAGGCGGTTCTTAAGAATTGTAAATAGAATAAATGGATTTACAGGTAAAAGACCTGCTTCCGGAATAGGAAGCAGGTCTTTTTCATATAGTGGGAGAGAAGAGTGGCTTGGGAAGGTGTATTCTATGCAGAGATGGAAGGTTAAGAATCTTTTTATAGCTATTTTTTTAATTGCTTTTTTTGTCGTGCTGGGGACCAACCATATGCGGGATGTGGGGCGGGGGTATGAGCTTTCCCGGAAGACGATTGAGGATCCGGAATTCCGGAGGGATTTTTTCTCGGATTCTATGCGCGGGAATCGGGAGGGATTATCTGAAGAGTGTAAAACTTTCCTCACAAATGTGGAAAACGATGTGATTTATCACCCAATTCCAGAATCCATTGTGGATAAGTCGTTGAAAATCTCCTATGAAGACGGGTGGATGGTAGAGCGGAAGTACAAGGGAACCAGCGGCCATGAAGGTACAGATATCATGGCAAGCCTGAATAAACGGGGCGTTTATCCGGTCTTAAGCATGACAGACGGGGTTATTACCAACCTTGGATGGCTGGAAAAGGGCGGATACCGGGTAGGGATCACCTCAAATAGTGGTATCTATTATTACTACGCCCATCTGGACTCCTATGCGAACCTTAAGAACGGTCAAAAAGTGAAGGCAGGAGAGCTTCTGGGGATGATGGGGGACTCCGGCTACGGCCCGGAGGGAACGAAGGGTCAGTTCGCCGTCCACCTCCACGTGGGGATCTATTCCTTCGAAGGAGGCAGGGAGATCAGTGTGAACCCATATTATGTTCTTCTCTCACTGGAAAACAGCAGGCTGGAATATGAATTTTCGGAGTGATACAGGATGAAAACAATTTAAAACCACTCTGGAGATATACCCCAGGATGTGTTATACTATTCTCAGTATGTTTGAATCAGGAGGTGGAACCATGAATCTGCCGTCTGCATTTGAGGAGAAGATGCAAGGGCTTCTTGGGGAAGAGATGGACGCATATCTGGCGTGTTATGAGGAACCCAGATATTACGGGCTGCGCGTGAATACGGCTAAGATCTCCGTGGAGGAATTCAGGAAGATCTGTCCGTTTGAGATCACGCCGATCCCGTGGATCGAGAATGGATTTTATTATGACGGGGAACGATTGTCCCCGGCAAAGCATCCTTATTATTTTGCAGGGCTTTATTATCTCCAGGAACCAAGCGCCATGACTCCGGCAAGCCGGCTTCCCATCGAACCCGGCGACCGGGTATTGGACTTATGCGCCGCGCCCGGAGGCAAGGCGACGGAGCTTGGGGCGAAGCTTCTTGATACGGGGCTTCTCGCGGCGAATGATATCAGCAGTTCAAGGGCCAAAGGACTGCTTAAGAATATAGAAGTGTTCGGGATCGGCAATGTGCTGGTGCTGAGCGAAGAGCCGGGGAGGCTTGTGCAGTATTTCCCGGAATATTTTGATAAGATCCTGATCGACGCACCCTGTTCGGGGGAAGGGATGTTCAGGAAGGATAAGAAGATGGTGAAGGCGTGGGAGGAGCACGGGCCGGAGTATTTCTGCAATATCCAGAAGAGCATAATCCTTCAGGCGGCGCAGATGTTAAGACCCGGAGGGATGCTCTTATATTCCACCTGTACCTTCGACGGCCGGGAGAATGAACAGGTGATCGGATACTTAAGAGAACATGAGCCGGAATTCCAGATTCTTGAGATCGCGCCCTATGAGGGGTTCTGCCAGGGGATCCCTGAGATGCTTGAGGAGCCGGACGGGGAGCTTCGCAGAACGGTCCGCATATTTCCGCATAAGATGCGGGGGGAAGGGCACTATCTTGCGCTTCTTAGGAAGGGCGATTGGGATACGGCCAGAGGACAGGCTGTATCGGACCGGACTTTGGCAGCCGGAGAGAGAACTGCGGCAAAAGCCGGGAAGATCCCGGAGCCGCTGGCAGAGTTCTTCCGGGATATCACCTTCGGGCTTGACGCCGCAAGGCTTGATATCCGGGGGGAGCGAGTCTATTATATGCCAAAGGGACTGCCGGACCTTCGGGGCGTCAGGTTCCTTCGGACGGGGCTTCTGCTCGGCGAGCTTAAGAAGAACCGGTTCGAGCCAAGCCAGGCGCTTGCCATGTATCTTAAGAAGGAAGAATACAGGCATTGCATTGATTTTCCGGCAGAGGATGAGAGAGTCCTTAAGTATCTCAAGGGTGAGACTCTGGATGTAGAAGAGCTGGCTTCGGCGAAGGAGAAGGGCTGGAGGCTTGTCTGCGTAGACGGCTATCCCCTGGGATTCGGGAAGCTTTCAGGCGGAGTCCTCAAGAACAAATATCTGCCGGGCTGGAGGCTGTGCTGATGATCCGATTAGATAAATATCTGGCTGACATGGGAGTTGGAACCCGCCAGGAGGTAAAACGGTATATTAGGAAGGGTTCCGTCTCGGTGGACGGTAAGACCGTAAAGTCCCCGGAGCAGAAGATCGACGGGGAGGCGCAGCGGGTCGCCGTGGACGGACAGGAGATCAGGTACGCCGCTTATGAGTATTATATGCTGAATAAGCCGGCAGGCGTCGTCTCTGCCACAGAGGATCAAAGAGACAGGACGGTTATCGACCTGATCGGAGATAAGAAGCGCAAGGATCTGTTTCCTGCGGGAAGGCTCGATAAGGATACGGAAGGCCTTCTGCTGATCACCAACGACGGACAATTGGCGCACCGTCTGCTGTCTCCGCGCCGCCATGTGGACAAGACCTATTATGCCAGGATCAGAGGGCATGTGACGGAGGAAGATGTCGGAAGCTTTGCGCATGGTGTGAACATCGGTTCCGGGGATGAGGAGGAATGGACGTCTCCCGGAGTTCTTGAGATTATAGCAAGCGGAGAGGAGTCCGAGATCCTGCTTACGATACAGGAAGGGAAATACCATCAGGTAAAGCGGATGTTTGAGGCCGTGGGCAAGGAAGTGGCCTATCTTCGGCGGGAGCGGATGGGGACATTGACGCTTGACAGAGACTTGAAGCCGGGAGAATACCGGCCGCTTACGGCGGAAGAATTAGCATTGCTTAAGGCATTGTAGGAGAAGGAGTTTGAGGATGTTAGAGACGAAGATGCTTAAGGATATAGATGCGGTTATATTTGATATGGACGGGACATTGGTAGATTCCATGTGGATCTGGCCGTCTATCGACAGAGATTTCTATGCCAAATATGGTCTGACTGCGCCTGAGAGCTTTTCGGATGATATGGAAGGGATG
>CANDQP010000146.1 GCA_947388185.1 uncultured Dorea sp.
CGCTCCCGACGCTTTCGCATACGCGGGAAGAGATCATGGAGGAGTGGACAGAGATGGCGCATGAGAGGTACATAAGCCAGGCTCCGCTCAAAGAGGGTGTATATGATTTTATCGTGGAGATGAAGCGGCAGGGCAAGAAGATCGGCATTGCCACCAGCAACGGCAGGAAATTAGTCGACGATACCTTGGAGGCGCTTAAGGTGGAGGCGTATTTTGATGTGGTAAGGACGGCCTGTGAAGTTGCCAAGGGTAAGCCCGCCCCGGATGTGTACCTCCTGGTGGCAAAGGAGTTGGGTGTTGAGCCGGCGCGCTGTCTCGTATTCGAAGACGTGCCCATGGGGATTCTTGCCGGGAAGAATGCCGGGATGAAGGTCTGTGCGGTGGATGATGAGTGCTCCAGGCCGCAGGAAGCCAGAAAAAGGGAGCTTGCAGATTATTATATTTACCAGTATGATGATATCAGAAATGAGACGTATGAGGTGTTGTAGATGAGCACGGGATTTTTGCCTGTCTGTAGGAAGGATATGGAAGAGCGGGGATGGGATGCGGTGGATTTTGTCTATGTGTCGGGCGACGCCTATGTTGACCATCCTTCCTTTGGCCATGCCATTATCACCAGAGTCCTGGAGGCCCACGGATACCGTGTGGGGATCATCGCCCAGCCGGACTGGAAGGATCCGGCAAGCATTGCAGAATTCGGCGAACCAAGGCTTGGATTCCTGGTGTCGGCGGGGAATATGGATTCCATGGTGAACCATTATTCCGTGTCGAAGAAGCGCAGGAAGACGGATGCATATACCCCGGGAGGCGTGATGGGCAGGAGGCCGGACCATGCGGCCGTCGTCTACGGCAACCTGATCCGGCAGACTTACAAGCGGACGCCGGTGATCCTTGGCGGGATCGAGGCAAGCCTTCGGAGGCTTGCGCACTATGATTACTGGTCGGACAGCCTGAAACGCTCCATACTCCTGGATTCGGGGGCGGATCTGATCTCTTACGGGATGGGAGAGCGTTCCGTCGTGGAGATCGCGGAGGCGCTGGAGAGCGGGATCGCTGTCTGTGATCTGACATTTATCCAGGGAACGGTCTATAAGACAAGAGATCCGGCCAGTGTCTATGACGGGATCATGCTGCCCGGGTACGAGGATATGAGAAGCGATAAGCTTCTGTATGCCAGGAGCTTCTATACGCAGTATTGCAATACGGATCCATTTGCGGGGAAGAGGCTTATCGAGCCTTACGGAGAGCATCTGTATGTGGTGCAGAATCCGCCGCCGCAGCCTCTCAGTCAGATGGAGATGGATGATATCTACCGTTATCCTTATATGCGGACGTACCATCCGTCCTATGAGAAGGCGGGCGGCGTCCCTGCCATAGCGGAAGTGAAGTTCAGTCTTATCAGCAGCCGGGGATGCTTTGGAGGATGTAATTTCTGTGCGCTTACCTTTCAT
The DNA here is from genome assembly GCA_947388185.1 of uncultured Dorea sp. Taxonomy (GTDB): domain Bacteria; phylum Bacillota; class Clostridia; order Lachnospirales; family Lachnospiraceae; genus Sporofaciens. The sequence continues at coordinate 1,452 of CANDQP010000146.1, forward strand.
CAGGGGAGGATCCTGCAGGCCAGAAGCCAGGAATCCCTGATCGAAGAAGCCAGAGGTTTCTTGGAGGATAAGGAGTTCAAGGGATATATCCATGACGTGGGCGGGCCTACGGCGAATTTCAGACAGCCTTCCTGTAAGAAGCAGTTATCCAAGGGTGTGTGCAGGGAGAAGCAGTGCTTGTTTCCCAAGCCCTGTAAGAACCTGACTGCGGACCACAGGGATTACGTCTCGCTGCTTCGCAGTCTGCGGAGTCTTCCGGGAGTGAAGAAGGTGTTCATCCGTTCCGGTATCCGGTTCGATTATTGTATGGCAGACAAGGATGATACCTTTTTCCGGGAGCTGTGCCGGTATCATGTGAGCGGGCAGTTGAAGGTCGCGCCGGAGCATGTGTCGGACACCGTGCTTGAGAAGATGGGCAAGCCTAGGAATCAGGTCTATCAGGCTTTTGTGAAGAAATACGAAGCCATCAACCGGCAGATCGGCAGGAAGCAGTATCTTGTGCCCTACCTGATGTCCTCCCATCCGGGTTCGTCGCTTAAGGAGGCTATTGAGCTGGCAGAATATCTGCGGGACCTGGGGCATATGCCGGAACAGGTACAGGATTTCTACCCGACGCCTTCGACCATCTCTACCTGTATGTACTATACCGGTGTGGACCCGAGGGATATGAAACCGGTGTATGTACCAAGGAATCCCCATGAGAAGGCGCTGCAGCGGGCGCTGATCCAGTATCGGGATCCGAAGAACTATGACCTGGTCCTTGAGGCGTTAAGGAAGGGCGGCAGGATGGACCTGGTGGGATATGGAAGCCGCTGCCTGATCCGTCCGCGCAGGCCGGGATCACGAAATAAATCAGTCAAATAAGGGGGATAATATTATGAAAATCGCATTGGTAACAGGAGCGTCTTCCGGTATCGGAAGAGAATTCGCCGTCCAGATTCCAAGGCTCTATAAGAATCTCGACGAGTTGTGGGTGGTTGCAAGAAGAACGGACCGGCTGACCGAATTGCAGGAACAGATCCATATTCCGATCAGGGTCTTTGACGGAGATCTGATGAGGGATTATATCTTCGAGCGGATCGAGAGGGAGCTGTCCAGACAGGGCGCCGAGGTCCGTATGCTTGTCAACGCGGCAGGATATGGGAAGGTGGGGGCTTTTGATGAGATTGATTCCAGGGAACAGCTTGGGATGATCGACCTGAATTGCCGGGCGCTGACCAAGATGATCTGGATATGCATGCCTTATCTGACGAAAGGAAGCAGGATCGTCAATATTGCATCATCAGCGGCATTTGCCCCGCAGCCGGGATTCGCAGTCTACGCGGCTTCCAAATCCTACGTCTACAGTCTTGCGCAGGCGCTTGCGGCTGAGCTTGAACCAAAGGGGATCTCTGTGACGGCTGTGTGTCCGGGCCCGGTTGATACAGAGTTCTTCCGGCATTCCGGTGTGCTTCCTAATGCATTCAAGGATTCGGCGATGGCGGACCCAAGGCTCGTGGTACGGCAGGCGCTCAAGGATTCTGTGGACAGGAAGCGCGTGTCCGTATACGGGATGCCGATGAAAGGGGCAAGGATCGCAGCAAAACTTCTTCCCTACACCCTGATCGCCAATATATTGAGATGGGCCAATAAGATGGATTAGGTTGAGGAGGAGAGCGGGCAGATGAAGATTGAGAAAGGACAGCCCGGATATCTGAGAGTACAGAAGAACAGGTATCTGCTGTGGGCTGTGGTGGAATTTGCGGTCGTGGCGGCAGTTTTCATCCTTGGATATATCCAGACAGGGAAGAAGGAGAATCTGTTCACGGTCGTTGCAATTGTGGGCTGTCTTCCGGCAGCGAAGATGTTGGTGGAATTTATCACCATGTATCCCCATCAGGGGATCGAGCCTTCGAAATACCGTGAGATCGAAGAGAAGGCGCCGCTTGTCACACGGGTGTATGACCTGCTCATCACAAGCACGGGAAAAGGAATGCCGGTAGAGGCATTCGTCATATACGGGCATGTGCTGTGCGGTTATACCAGGAGCCCTAAGACGGATGACGCGGCCCTTGCCGGAGCGATCAAGAAGACACTCTTAGACCAGCGGTATGATAAGATGACGGTTAAGATCTTCCATGATTATTCCATGTTTCTTGCCAGAGCCGAGGGGCTGAATAACATTGCCGCGGTGGAGCGGCAGGAGAGTGACCGAAACGAGCAGAATATCAAGAGGATTCTGACAGGTATTTCTATGTAAAAATGAGAGTGTTCCTTAAAGGAACTACCAAGTGCAGCGCTTATGAAAGAGATTATTGTTACGAAGAATGAAGCCGGACAGAGGCTTGACAAATTATTGAAAAAATATATGAATAATGCGCCGGACAGCTTCTTCTACAAGATGCTCCGCAAGAAGAATATCGTCCTGAACGGCAAGAAGGCGGCCGGGCGGGAAAAGCTTACAGAGGGAGACTGTATCAAGCTGTTCTTATCGGACGAGACTATTGGGAAATTTACCGCAGAGAAGAGCAGGGTTGTACCAGGGAGTCCGCCGTCCGCGAGAACGGCTCTTGACGTGATCTATGAGGATCCGGATATTCTTCTTATTAATAAGCCGGCCGGGATGCTGTCGCAGAAAGCCGGTAAGGACGATGTGTCGGCGGTGGAGCATGTGATCTCATATCTGCTTCGGACGGGAGCGGTCACAGAAGAAGAGCTTCGGCTTTTCAGGCCCTCAGTGTGCAACCGCTTAGACCGCAATACCAGCGGTCTGATCATTGCGGGGAAGAGCCTCCCCGGTTCACAGACTATGGGGGAGCTTCTTAAGAACCGGACGCTTCAGAAGTATTATCTGTGCGCGGTGAAGGGAACGATCACCGAATCGAAGCATCTCCATGGATTCCTTCAGAAGGATGAGGTGAATAACACGGTAGCCGTCGGCGGCAGCGACGGGGTCCGGATCGAGACCGAGTATTTCCCATTGGCGTGGACTAAGGAGCTTACGCTTCTTAAGGTTCATCTGATCACCGGGAAGACCCATCAGATCCGAGCACATCTGGCGTCGGTGGGCCATCCGCTTCTGGGGGACGGCAAATACGGAGATTCGGTCTTCAACGAGGCTTACAGGAGACGATACCAGATCCGCCATCAGCTCCTGCATGCTTATCAGATCGTATTTCCCGTTATGGAAGGGAATTGCCGGGCAGTTTCCGGGAAGACATTTACAGCGAAGGTGCCGGCCGGGTTCTGGCATTTGATAAAGGAGACAGCATGGGAACATGGAACTCAAGAGGCCTTAGAGGTTCAACATTAGAGGATATGGTCAACCGGACCAACGAGTGGTATCTGGAGAAGGGGCTTGCCCTGATCCAGAAGATACCTACGCCGATCACTCCGGTGAAGATGGATAAGGAGCACAGGCATATCACCCTGGCGTATTTCGACCAGAGGAGTACCATCGATTATATCGGTGCGGTCCAGGGGATTCCCATCTGCTTTGACGCCAAGGAATGTGTCGCCGAGACATTTCCGCTGCAGAATATCCACGAGCATCAGGTCAGCTTCATGGAAGCGTTCGAACGCCAGGGCGGCATTGCATTTATTCTCATCTATTACTCTTCGAAGAATATACTATATTATATGAGATTCGAAGAATTGTGCGGTTTCTGGAACCGGGCAAAGGAAGGCGGACGCAAAAGCTTCCGGTTCGAGGAATTGGATGAGCGGTTTTTCATGGAGTTTATGCGGGGATGTTATGTACCCTACCTGGATGCCATGAATCTGGATCTGGAAATCAGGGATGAACTTGACAAAGAGTGAGAAAATGCTTATAATTCTATACGATTTCATTCAATTCAATATGGTAGTAGACTAAAGCAGAGATAATGAATGGAGGTACTATGAAGAGAGTTTTACATACTCCGGAAGGAGTCAGGGACATATATAATGTAGAATGTGGAAAAAAGCTTGCGCTTGAAGGACGCTTGAAGAAGATCTTTCATCTGTATGGTTATCATGATATTGAACCGCCTACATTTGAGTATTTTGATGTGTTCAGGAAAGAGATCGGTACGATTCCTTCAAAAGATCTGTACAAATTTTTCGACAAGGACGGGAATACCCTGGCGCTTCGCCCGGATATCACGCCGTCCATAGCAAGGGTCTCCGCGACTCTATTCAAAGACGAGACGCTGCCTGTCAGGCTGTGCTACACGGGCAGTACGTTTATCAATCATTCGAATTATCAGGGGCGGCTTCGCGAGACCACACAGATGGGAGCCGAGCTGATGGGCGATGATTCTGTGGAGGCGGATGCGGAGATGATCGCGCTGGTGGTCGAGTGTCTGTCGACCATTGGGCTTAAGGAATTCCAGTTAAGTCTGGGAAATGTTGATTTTATACAGAGCCTGATCGAGGATGCCGGTCTGGATGAGGAAGCCCAGGAGCGGGTGCGGGAGCTTATCAACAACCGGAATTTCTTCGGCGTGGAGGAATTTCTCGAGAGCATCCAGGTGAAGAGAAGCTCCAAGGAAGCATTCGCGGCGCTTAACGATCTGGTAGGCGGGATCGCGACTCTGGCGCAGGCGAAGAATATCGCGCCTAATTCCAAAGGGGTCAAGGCGATCCGGCGCCTGGAGAAGATCTATGATACCCTGAAGCTCTACGGGGCAGAGAAGTTTGTTACTTTTGATTTCAGTATGAGTGGTACTTATGGATACTACTCCGGGATCATCTTCCGGGTCTATACCTTTGGCACCGGTGACGCCATCGTGAAGGGAGGCAGATACGACCATCTGACCGAGAAGTTTGGGAAGCAGTCTCCGGCCATCGGTTTTGCCATCGTGGTGGATGAGCTGATGAACGCGTTGGTCCGTCAGAAGGTCCGGATCGACTATACCAGGAAGAATACCATTGTGCTGTATGATGAAGACCGCAGACGGGAAGCGCTGTCTCTTGCACGGGATTTCCGAAGGAAGGGCAAGGATACGGAGCTTCTTGGCAGGCGCGGGGATAAGACGCTGAAGGACTACATAGAATACGGCAATGAATATTATGCCGGTAATATGATCTATCTTCAGCAGACAGGGGAGATCACCATGATCAATCTGATCACCGGAGAACAGAAGACATTAAACAGCAGTTCAGATAGGAGTTCATAAGATGAGATACCTTACATTTGCGTTGGGGAAGGGGCGTCTGGCAGAGCAGACGCTGAAATTATTCGAGAAGATAGGGATTACATGTGAAGAGATGAAGGATAAGGGGTCGCGTAAGCTGATCTTCGTGAATGAGCCGTTGAAGCTTAAGTTCTTCCTGGCAAAAGGACCGGATATACCGACTTATGTAGAATACGGCGCCGCGGATATCGGAGTGGCCGGGAAGGATACGATCCTGGAAGAAGGGCGCAAGGTCCACGAGGTGCTGGACCTTGGATACGGCAGTTGTAAGATGTGCGTGTGCGGGAAGGAAGAATCCAGGCCCCTGTTAAAGCACCACGAGCTGATCCGGGTTGCCACCAAGTATCCGAATATCACCAAGGATTATTTCTATAACACGAAGCATCAGACCGTGGAGATCATCAAGCTTAACGGTTCCATTGAACTGGCGCCGATCGTCGGGCTTGCCGAGGTGATCGTGGATATCGTGGAGACCGGGGCAACGCTTAAGGAGAATGGGCTTGAGGTGCTTGAGGAGGTCTGCCCGCTGTCTGCGCGGATGATCGTGAATCCGGTGAGCATGCGGATGGAGAGTACGCGGATCAAGAATCTGCTGACACAGCTTCGGACGCAGATATAGGAAGTCTTTGAGCGACAACAGAGAAAGAAGGAAGTAGTATGAAGATCATGCATTTGGACAGGGATACGAGGCAGAATATTCTGGAGAAGCTTCTGAAGCGCAGCCCGAATCAGTATGGTGAATATGAGAGTGCGGTTTCTGAGATACTGGAACGTGTGAAGGCAG
>CANDQP010000147.1 GCA_947388185.1 uncultured Dorea sp.
AATATCCACGATGCACTCTGAATCGCTTAGACTGTGTATCCTATCTGATCTATTCATATTGCAGGCACCTCCTAATATTCATTCCACAGCCTGGGTCTGCTAAGCCCAAGTCTCAGATCGCACTGCAGGCACCGGCCGGCCTCACATTGTGCCTGTTCGCAGGTATACGGCTGTTCCACAAGAGAGAAATCCTTCGTCCTGCCGGCCGCTTCCCTGACCGCAGGCTCCTCTCTCTTACGCTGTGCGAATCCTTCATCCTGTCCGATATACGGGGACGGAATCTCATCTTCCACAAGCTTCTCGCTGATATCTCCGTCTCCTCCCAGATATAGATCCATCTGTTCGGCCGCTTTGCGTCCTGCGGCGATCGCCGCGATCACAGATTTCGTACCTGTTACAACATCACCTGCCGCGAATACGCCTTCCATGCTTGTCCTTAGGTTTTCGTCTGCCTGGATATACGGACCGTGGGTCAGGGCAAGCTCCATCTGATCCGTACCCTCTGGTTTCTGGCCTACGGCAAAGATCACATTGTCTGCTGCTACCACCTGGTTACTGCCTTCTACCAATTCCATGACTGCCCTTCGGTTTTCATCGAAGTAGAATCTGTCGATCTTCTGGATCTCTACACCTTCGGCTTTGTCCGTACCAAGAATCCGAAGAAACGAATGTGCCGGATGGAGGATAATTCCTTCCTCGCGCCCTTCCTCAATCTCGTCCCGGGTAGACGTCATCTTATCTTCACTCTCCAGGCAGGCCATGTGAACCTCTTTAGCTCCAAGCCTGATGGCAGTCCTGGCACAATCATACGCTACATTGCCTCCGCCAAGGACCATGACCTTCTCGCCCACCCAAAGAGGCGTTCCCTGCCTTGCGTTCTTAAGAAAGTCTGCATTCACATATACGCCGGGAAGATCGCTGCCCTCGATCGGAAGCTTCGTGCCCTGATGCGTCCCTACGCTGACAAGCACCGTATCATAACCCTGCTCCAATAATTCCCTGGGCACAGGCGCCGCCGTCCCGGTCTTAAGTTCAAATCCCGCTTCCAGCATAGTCTCGATCTCCCCATCCAGAAGCTCATCCGGCAGACGGTAGGACGGAATTCCGTAACGGCACTGTCCTCCTGCCTTCTCATTCTTTTCATAAACCGTAACATCGTGCCCCTTCTTCGCCAGATAATATGCCGCGGTCAGGCCTGCTGGTCCCGCTCCGATGACCGCCGCCTTCTTTCCTGTAGGCGCATCCTTCCTTGCATGCTCTTTCCACATGCCGCGGTCATTAACTGCCGCAGCGCGCTTCAGCTTACAGATAGAGACAGGTTCATTCAGTTCGCTCCGTTTACACTCATTTTCACAGGCATGATTACAGATGCTTCCCAATGTCTCCGGGAACGGCACCTTCTCCCGTACCACAGCCGCCGCTTTCCCGAATTCTCCTGCCTTTATGTAACGGATATAGCGCGGTATATCGATATGCGCCGGACATGTGCTTCTGCAGGGTACGATATTCTCGGCATAAGAACGTTCTTCCTTCATGATCTTCACCTGATCCATGATAGAGCCGGTAGGGCAGACCTCGATACATGCTCCGCAGAAACGGCAGCCTGCGTCTTTCAGGGATTTCTCTTCCGGTATACCTGCCCGGATTCCAGCCGGAGTCTGTATATAGTCCAGCACTTTTACTCCCCTTAATTCCCGGCAGGCACGGATGCATCTTCCGCATCGCACACATCTGGTAAATAAGTGTGATATCAACGGATTACTGTCGTCATTTGCCACGCTTCTGGATTTTTTTCTCCATCCTTCCGGGCTTACGCCCATATACTGATACATTGACTGTAGTTCGCATTTTCCATACTTCGGACATCCGGTACAATCGGCAGGATGGGTCGCAAGAATCAGTTCCATCGCCATCTTTCTTACCTTTGACGATACCGGCCCGTTAACGGTGATCTCCATTCCTTCTCTTACTTCCGTCTTACATGCCGGTATCGCACCCTCTTCTCCTGCAACCTCTACAGAACAAAGCCTGCAGCCTCCCTTTGCTTCCAGGTCGGGATGGCTGCACAGATGCGGGATAAAAATCCCCGCATCCAACGCAGCATCAAGAATGCTCTGCCCTGCTAACGCTTCTATCTCTTTTCCATCAATCGTAATCTTCATATTGGTTACCATCCCTTAGTATTCAAAATCATCCAGCTCTGCCGCCGCATTCTCTCCCGCGATACGTCCGCTGTTCAGACAGAATCCCATCGTATTGCCGGACAGGATGAAGGGATAACTGTCCCCAAAGATGTTGCAGGCATCCGTACCCACACAGTACAGGCCCGGAATCACCTTCGCTTCCTTTGTCAAAACCTGCGTCTTATGATTGATCTTGACTCCGCCCAGAGAACCGTAGGCTCCCACGTTCTGTCTGCAGCAGTAGAACGGAGCTTTTGCGATGGGCTGCATATAACGTCTGTCCTTCTCAAATATCTCGTCAAATCCTCCGTCGCACATCTCGTTATACTCATCTACCTGCGCCTTCAGGCCTTCCACGTCGATCCCTGCCTTCCTGGCCAGCTCCTCAATGGTATCCGCCTGCGTGATCGGCTCGTATCCGTCTGCAAGATCCCTCTCCCACTGCTCGTCAAAATGATCATAGAGGTCATGGGGATGTACGTGGGAAACGATATCCGGTCCCTTTTTCTTGTATTTTTTCAATAGTCTGCTGTCGAAGATGGAGAATGCTATGCTCCCCGGCTGTGCTGTGATGGCGTTTCCGGTAAATGTGGTATTTCCGATCTGATCCTCCGGCATGAAACGGTCGCCGTTTCGGTTCACCCACAGACATGGCTGGCGGAATGCCCCGTCCAGAATAAAATGATTCATATTATCCGGGAGCTGGTACATAAGCTCCATGCTGCAGGGCTCTTTTCCTGCCCCGGCTTCCCATGCCATCTTAAGCCCGTCGCCTTTCATTCCCGGGATCGCAAAATTGAAAATCGTCTTTCCGAACTCGTATCCTGTCTCCTCCTGGATCATCTTCGGATTATCGCCGAAGCCTCCGGTGGCGATGATAACAGAATTCGCCCTTGCTTCTATCTCTTCGCCGTCCTTCGCCTTCGCCAGGACGCCTACCGCCTTCCCGTCCTCCATAATGATCCTGGAAACCGGAGTCTCAAACAGGAATTCAACTCCCAGTTCCGCCGCACGCTCCGTCATCTTCTTTGTCATGGACGTCGCGGCGCGGGGACCGGGTACCCCGCCTCCCTCCGGCTTGCACACATGCCAGGTAAATTCTCCGTCCGAATAAGCTCTCGTATCTTCCGGCGCACTGAACGCTCTCTGAGCTCCCACGAACTCCACTCCCATCTCCATCAGCCAGTCGATTGTCTCGCCGGACTTGAAGTAGTAATCTCTTACCATGCGCGCATCTACACGGTAATGGGTAAAATACATATGCTTGCGGAACGCCTCGCCCGGAGTCAGGGAGATCATCTGCTCTCTCTGGATCCTGGACCCGACGCCTAAGGGGCCCATGCCCATATTGGCTGCTCCTCCTGTGGTGCTTGCCTTCTCAAAGGTCAATACCTGAGCCCCGCCTTCTGCTGCCGCGATACTCGCAGCCAGACCGGATAGACCGGCTGCCACAACAATTACGTCTGTTTTCATTGACTTCATCTCGATACCTCCTTGTAATCAGATTCCTTTAAACTGCTTCTCCTTATATTTCACTGATTTTTCCTGTACGATTCGGCGGTTTTCCGGGTCAGAATAGAAGCCGCCCTGGGTATGCGCAATCTCTTCCAGATGCCTTGCGCGCCCTTCCACTGTAGTTCTGTCCTTTAAGAGTCCGTCTTCCTGAATCACGAACCTCCATTTCCCGTCTTCAGTCTGCTCTAATGTTCCGCCTGCGCCGCATACCTGGCATTCGATCGGATAGTGAAGCCCGTCCCACTGTTTCTCTCCAAGAACCAATGCGTTGGAATGACAGTTCGGGCACCATCCCATATCCTCTTCCCCAAGCCATCTGCGCTCTGCAGCGGGCGTATGAACCGCCGTCATAATATGTTCTCCAAGCTTTCTCGCACGGGCGATCAGACCGTCATCCAACAGGCATTGCGCCATTCCCGGGACTCTGGTTGCCAGAAGCATATCGACGACCTTCATATCCGTAGTAAACATAGTTGCCTGAAGCCCTTCTAACGCCATGGACTGCCAGGAACGTGTGGAACCCCCTACCGCGATCAATCCCGCGACCCTGTCTTTGTGTTCGATCGCGCCGATGGTCTCCAGAAACGCGGTCTCATAGCTTAAACTTCTCTGGGCAAATGTAAGATAAGCGCTTGCCGGCATCAGGTCGTAAGTAGGCACGGAATAAATCACCGCATCCTGAGCAAGCATCACATCCATGATTTTTTTCTTATCGTCCTTTTCATCCAACACGCAGCCTGCATTCTTCCCCTGGGACATCCCCATCGTACATGCCGTGCATCCTGTGCAATCAAGGATCTTATAGTCCTTCAGATTGATCATAGTGACTTCTGCGCCCGCCTCTTCGCAGTACATCAGCGCCTCTTTTAACAGTATCTCGTTATTACTGTTTTTTCTTCCTGCTGCGATACCCATTACTTTTACCGGCATATTCATCCCTCTTTTCTTCTTTCATAAATGTGTATATCGGTGTTCTCAACGATCAAATGCCCCGCAGCAAGCTGACGGGGCATCAAATTCCAGCACATTTGAAGTTCGCCTACGGCTGCCGACCATTGGAACCAAATAGCATGATCTTTTCTTTTACAACTTTTTTCATACCGGCGATCTCATACGGAATGAGTCCCATCACAGACGTTTCTCCCGCTGCGATACCAGCTTCTATTCCGCATTTACCTGCCTTATCAATATCTGTGAAAATATTCACCTTTGACACTCCAAGCTTTACCGCCCTTAAAAAGTCATCGTCCGAAAGCCCGGATCCGCCGTGCAGCACTAACGGAAGATTGGTTTTCTCAGAAATCACCCGGATCCGTTCAAAATCCAATTTGGGCGGAAATGCATAGTCTCCGTGTGCGTTTCCTACGGCGATCGCCAGGGAATCCACGCCTGTTTTGGTCACAAAGTCCGCGGCCGTATCAGGATCCGTAAAGTAATCGCTTGGATTCTCAAGCTTCCCCTCTCCTGCGTTATCGCCGACGTGGCCAAGTTCACCTTCCACCGTAACCCCCATGGCATGGCAGATCTTCACCATCTCGGCTACTTTCTCTACATTTTCTTCGTATGAAGCAGTCGAACAGTCATACATAATAGAAGAAAAGCCGAGCTTCAAAGCTTCCATGCATTTCTCAAATGTCAGGCCATGATCGTAGTGAACGCAGACCGGGACACTTGCCTTCTTCGCCATCGGAATCAGATATTCGGCTACCCTCTCCAATTCCATCGTCGGAAGAAGCACTTCCGCTGTTCCTACCATCACCGGCGCCTGCAGCTCTTCTGCCGTCTCAATGACAGCCCGTGCCATTTCCACGTTGACCGCATTGAAGAATCCGACACCGTAACCGCCTTCCTTTGCAGGAAGCAAGATATCATTCATATTTACTAACATCGTTTCACCTCTTTTTGATCAAAGCGCATTTTTCTGCCATCCTTGTCTTATCTTATCCCGCAGCTCATCAAATGACTTTAATCCGCTTAACGCATCATAGGATGCAACGCAGGACGCTCCGGTCGCAGCCGCCAGATGCAGGGATTCTTCCAGAGAACAGCCCTCTAACATTGCCGTTAAGAAAGCTGCTATACTCGTATCTCCGGCTCCTGTTCCAGATACGAGCTTTTCCGGGACATAGCTTCTCTCGAAGCCTTCCTTTCCCGCCCATTGCTTTGGATCAAGCGCAAGATTCCCTCCGATTCCCCGAAGCTTTTCTTCGTCTGCCGTGCGGTAGTAGATTCCCGGCGCGCCGCATTTGATCAGGAGGACTTTCGTTCCAAGCTCCATGCATCTGTCTGCCAGCGGTTTGATATCCGTCCTGATGTCAAGGAATTCTGTGATATCTCCTCCTTTGGCTCTTCGCTGCCATTCTTCAAAACGCTCCCGATCCAGCATAAAGCATAATTCTTCCACACTTGGAACAAAGAAATCCACAAAAGGAAGCGTCTGGCTTAAGATCTTCTCCCAGTCAGCCCTTCCGGCTTCTGATGCCGCGTCGACCGCCGCCATATCCATCGATGTCGCGATCCCCGCCGACTTCATCCGCTTCATAAGCTTAAGAAGCTGTGCTCCGTCATCCTCATACATGGATCTCATAAGCGGAGGATATCCAAAATGGAACAGCGACACATCCTCCAACTGTCCCTTAGGAATATCATCTGCCTGAAATGCGCTGTTCGCCCCTGGATTGTGCAGAAAGATCCGGTCGATCCCCGGCACCGCGATCACTACAGAGTATGAAGTTGACAGCTTATCAGAAATAAGCATTCCATGTTCTGCATCATATTTTTTTAGTATGTTAAGGACCATATCTCCAAACGCATCTTTGCCGATCTGTCCCATCAGCGTAACGTCTGCGCCCAATATTTTCATCGCCAGCCCCGTATTCGCAACCGAACCGCCGGTATGTACATCTGCTTCTCTCATTTCTACCAGCTTACCCGGAGATAGAACATCTTCAAGATGTTCTATCCTTGTATCCGGGAAGACCGGAGTAATATCAAGACAGATATGGCCTGCTGCTATTACTTTTTTCTTCTTCATCCGACTTTTGTTATTCTACCCCCATAAGAAGATTCATCACATACATTTCAAGGGCCTCGAAGTCACGGTTCTCAACGCATTTCTTCTGGAAATCATAATCGAACTTATCAACCTTATCCTCCAGCGCCTTGAAGATCTTCAGGCTGTTCTCCAGATGCTTATAGCTGTCCTCATCCTTGGTTGTACGCATAGCCTTTACATCAAGGCCGACATACTCGCCGTTATCGCCGTATCCGTTTTCTTTCAGCACCTTAACCTGGTTGAATGCTGCACGAAGATTCTCTACGCCAAATGATTTATCCTGGTCATAGCGGATACCGTTCTGGTCATTCAGGTGAACGGTCATCAGCTTATTCATTGCCAGTGCAAATCCGATCTCATGCGCCGGATCTAACCCTGCAAGGATCGCATGCGCGCTCTCTAAGTTTCCTCCGACACGGGCCGGATCGATGGTTGCCGCTGAGACCGCCATCACGTGTCCCATGGTTCCACAGATGCTTCTGTCGATCGGCTCATTCGGCTTAGGCTCGATACAGATACGGACCTTCGGATCGTACTCTAACATCTTATTGATCGCCTCGATCAGCATCTTGGTTGCCCATACCGGGGATTTGGACTCTGCACATAAGGTACCTTCT
>CANDQP010000148.1 GCA_947388185.1 uncultured Dorea sp.
AAAAGAGCCCGGCGGGTAGTTTATACCCTCCGGGCTTTTTCTGCGCCTTCTCGGCTCTATTTTGAGAATTTGAGCACCACGGCTACCACTTTTTCAAAGAAGTGGAGGATCCGCTTCGGTGTGTTCAAATTCGCGCCTTCTGGTGCGGAAGATGGGACTTGAACCCACACAGCTCGAAAGCTACAAGATCCTTAGTCTTGCTCGTCTGCCAGTTCCGACACTTCCGCAAGTGACGTATCAACCGTCCGAAGATTATAATACTACAGAACACCTTACATGTCAACAAAAATATTCATATTTTTCAATATTTTTTCAACTTTTTCAAAATCTTACGCCGGATATAAGAGAACGTCTTCTCCTCACCTTCTCTTGCCAGCATCTTAAGCAGATGATGCAGAAGCTTTGCCGTGTCAGGGTGCACCATCGGTCCAAGCCTTGCCGCTCCCTTCTCGTAATATTCAAGAGGACTGCTGTCATTATAGCTGCTTCCCTGGTAAGTCTTACACGCGGCAATACGGTCCATGAACATCTCAACCACATACTTCACCGGCATCTTCATACCGATGATTCCCTGCCTGGAATCCACGCTGTAATCAAGCCAATATTCGTAATGATGCCTGTTCCTCCCCTTGTGATGCAGCCAGGCGGCAGAATATCCCTTGATCTCCCGCTCCGCATTATTAGGACTTCTGGTTCCCTGGTAATACTTACATCCAACCAAGAACTCAGAAGGCATATATTTTGACAGATCATGACAGATCCCCTGCCGGTACAGACCTACCTTAAAACATCCCTCCCTGACCAGCCTCCTGTGATGATTGATTGTCTTGAAATGTTGCCATGCTTTCATATCTTCCCGCATCTCCTTAACTTTGGAACTATTATATCATAGAATTTCACTAATTAAAAACAAATAATCGATAGATTTTCTTCAAGGTTCATGATAATATATGGTCAGACAAATGAAGAAAGGAAGAAAGGAGAGCTCCTATGAATCTTTATCATCTCAGGTATTTTGTGACACTGGCGCACCTAGAGCATTATACGAAGGCAGCCGAGATTCTGGCCATTACTCAACCTAGCCTAAGCCATGCAATCTCCTCTCTTGAAAAAGAACTGGGAGTCAAATTATTCGAAAAGGATGGACGCAATGTAGCTCTGACCAAATGCGGCCAGGCATTCCTGACAGACGTAGAACAGTCTCTTGAGATGCTGGATTCCAGCGTAAATAAGCTTAAGATGACCGGGCTGGGAGAAGGACGCATTGATATCGGCATGCTTCGCAATCTAAGCTCTACCGTCCCTAAGTTTGTAAAGGATTTTCTGGATTCAAACCCCAATAAGGACATTCATTTTCACTTTCATACCTCTACCGGCTTAACTCCGGACATTGTCAAAGGTTTGAAAGAACGGCAGTATGATATCGCCTTCTGTTCCATGATGGATACTGAGCCCCTTATTGAGTTTACCCCGATTTCCCGCCAGGAACTGGTACTGATCGTCCCAAAGGGACATCCTTTGGAAGACCGGGATTCCATCGACCTTCATGAAACGCTGTCTTACCCGCAGGTCATTTTCTCTAAGCAGAGCAGCTTAAGACCCGTGATAGACAGATTATTCGAAATGTGCGGCGGATACCCTCAGAGCGAATATGCCCTGGAAGAGGATCAGGCTGTTGCCGGTCTTGTCAGCGAAGGATTTGGGATCGCTGTAGTCCCGCGAATGCCGATCCTTGACTATATGCCCGTCAAGACGATTGAGATCGTAAACCTAAGCTGGGAGAGGATATTCTATATGGCGACCCTGAAGAATGTGTATCAGGCGCCCGTGGTCCAGAATTTTAAGACATTTGTGGCAGAACATACTTAGAACACAACAGGGGTTTTTACACCCCTGTTATATTTTTATGGACCGGTATACTTCCCTGTCAGACCGAAATCCACACTAAAATCTTACCTCTGTTTTGAACAGATCTGCCTCTGTCTCAATCTTGAATTTCCCGCGCTGCAGCTCCACGAAACTCTTCACAATCGCAAGACCAAGCCCGGACCCTTCGGTATTCCTGGATGCGTCTCCGCGTACAAACCGCTCTGTGAGCTCCTCCGGGTTGAAATCAAGCTCCGACGCCGACACATTCTTCATCCTGACCACAGCCTCCCCGTCTTCTTCCAGGATCTCTATATATACCCGCGTATGAGGCATCGCATACTTGATCACATTGACAAGCAGATTCTCGAACACCCTGTAGGTCTTCTGGCTGTCAAGCCTCGCCATAATCTTATTCTCGGGATAGGTACAGCGGAAATCCAGGTCTGCTCCCGCAATCTTATCCTCCAGTTCAAGTTTCACCTGCTTGAACAGATTCACCACATCCACATCCACAATGTTCAGAGTCACGTTCTTGCTGCTCGCCTTGCTGACCTCGAAGAGATCCTCGATCAACACCTTGAGCCGCAGCGATTTCCTCTCAAGAACCTCGATATAGTCCCTCTGCTTCTCCTCGTCCTTCTCATCTTTCAAAAGGTTCACATATGTGATGATTGCCGTAAGAGGAGTCTTCAGGTCATGGGACACATTCGTGATCAGCTCCGTCTTCATCCGCTGACTCTTCACCTCTTCGTCCACCGCTTTCTTGAATCCCGTCTGGATCTTCTGGATCTCCTGCTTGAACGGGCTGAATATCCCCAGATCCTCTGTGATCTCTATGTCCAGATTACCCTTCGCGATCTCGCCGGTCACCTTAAGAAGCACCGCATATTTCTCCTGCAGATCGGTAAAATACTTCCGGAGCAGCCAGAACAGTACCCCCGAATAGATCACCAGTGCAAAAATCCCGCCAAGCCACATGGTACAGATCAGCGCAAGAACAATGAAATTCACCGCTACGATCTTGAAGATGGTCTGATTATTCCTCTCGCTCAAATCGATCCGGTCTATGAAATGATAACAGTTACCAACCCACTTCTTCGTCTTCCCGGACACATACCGCCACGCCCGCCGGATATACTTCCAATACCGGACACACAGCAGCCGTTCCTTCATATAAGCTCTGACTCCCATCGTATACACCTGCCTTAGACATGTCGCCGCCCAGAACGTTACGGCAAATACAACCACCCATATCAGGAAATCAATGATATCCGGTGTTCCCCCTGCCCGTTCTGCGATCCACCACAGATTATCTCCAAGGATTCCTGCCATGGCAAAAAATACGATCATCACCGCCTCAAACGGTACTTTAAGAAATGCTCTCTCTTCTAACTGCCAGACAGGGAGCACCGGGAGTACCCATGCAAGAACCGCCGTTATCAATACCAGGATGATCACGAAATTTGCTATAGAATCCGCCGCGCTATATCTCGTATACCAGTTATTGTCAATATAAGCCTGCAGATTCTCTCCCGTCATTCCGTAGATATAGGTCCGGTTCTTCGGCTGTTCCAGACGGATCATCTTCCACTCCTCCGCCTCTTCATCGTAACTTTCAATTTCCCAGTCCGAATCATCATATCTGCTGATCACTTCCCGGAATGCAACGCTTTGTTCTGTCTTATATTCTCCTTCCTTGATCCGAACATCGATTTCACCATATTTGTCATAGGAGATCACCATCCCAAGCGCGAAGGAAGACAGATTATTCTCCCTCACCGTCCGCTCGGAATCCGCGGTACTCTTGGCCACATCATTCCCCTCCTCATCCTTGACACGGTAATCAAGAAACGGATAGATCTTCTCATAGGCCGACATTCTCCCGCTATTCTGCTGCAGGACCTCCTTCACCGCTTCCGGGTCATGATCCCTTCCGTTCTCCGTATTGTAGAGAATATATCCCGCATCCAGGAACGTCTCCAGAAACTCCTCCGATACAACGGCTGAATGATCGGAATTCTCCGCGACCGCCTCCGCATTCACATACCAGTTCCAATACTGGCCCATCACTACGAATACCGGAATCACGATCGCCAGAACGATCAATACGATTGTCAGTTTACGGTTGTTTTTCAATTTTGTACCCAACACCCCACACCACCTTTAAATATTTTGGATCTTTTGGATTGATCTCTATCTTCTCACGGATATTTCTCACATGTACCATGATCGTATCCGTATTCACAGCCCGCTCGTTCCACACCCGTTCATAGATCTCTTCCGCTGAGAAGACTCTTCCAGGGTTCTTCATCAGAAGCAGCAGGATCTTATACTCGATAGGTGTAAGCTTCACCGGCTCCCCGTCGACGAATGCCTCCACAGAGTCCTCATTGATCTCCAATCCGCCGATCGTATGAACATTCTCACCCTTATCCCTGCCGCCTAATTTCTCCAGGAACTTGCGGTATCTCCTCATCTGAGAATTCACCCTTGCCAGAAGCTCCATCGGAGTAAATGGCTTCGTCACATAATCATCAGCGCCCATGTTAAGCCCCAGTATCTTATCCACCTCTTCTGATTTTGCCGACAGGAAGATCACAGGGAAATCATGCTTCTCCCTAAGCTTGATGGTCATCTGTATCCCGTCCATCTTAGGCATCATCACGTCCACGATAGCCAGGTGGATCTCCTCCTTCTCAATGACCGCAAGTCCCTCGATCCCGTCCGCCGCCTGAAATACCTCGTACCCCTGGCTCCTTAGATAGATCTCCACCCCTTCGCGTATCTCTTTGTCATCCTCCACGATTAATACATGATTGATCTGATTCGTCTCCATTGCTGCTCCATTTCCTTTCTCTGACTGATTCGTATTATACTCACGGCCAATGTAATCTGCCGCATCATGCTAATATCCTCCACACCGTGTCCCCCATCACATATCCTGCTCCAATAAATACCGTGTTCCAGACCAGTACCCCTAAGACAGAGCTTAAAGTATACCTCCCAAACTCCATGGAGATCATTCCCGCCGGAATCGAGATCAACGTCCGTATCATCGGAACCAGCTTTCCTAAGAATACTCCTACAGCCCCCCGTCTCCTAAGCGCCTCTAAGTTCTTCTCGATCAGCGCCTTCTGCCCAGGGAACTTCCTGGCATAGAACCGGAAGAATGCGTCGCCTCCAAGCCTTCCAAGGAAATACAAGATCCAGCTTCCAA
This sequence comes from uncultured Dorea sp., assembly GCA_947388185.1. Classification (GTDB taxonomy): domain Bacteria; phylum Bacillota; class Clostridia; order Lachnospirales; family Lachnospiraceae; genus Sporofaciens. The sequence goes on from CANDQP010000148.1 coordinate 5,087, forward strand.
GAAGTCCCGCCGCTACCGAGAGCAGCATCACCATGGGGAAACTGATCGCGCCCTTTGCCGCCCATATTCCCGCCAGCGGCATGATCACACCCGCCGGGAAACCCGGAAGATTCATATACTCCAGCAGAACAATCACAAATACGAATACAGCTCCATATTGTGTGAAATATTGGGTAAGTACCTGAACTGACATAGCAGCATCTCCTCCTTTGTTTCTTGATGTAATCATCATACCCAAAAAATCTTAAGAGAGTTGCCATGAAAATCTAAAGATATTCTAAAGATACGTTTAAGATGAGTTTGGGACGTAGTAAACTACCATTTTACTACGTCCCAAACTGCAAAATGTGGTGTACAAACGTACTCTCATCACACTGTCTCATTCAGACAGATCTTCGACAGCGGGATAATCTTCCCAAGCTCTTCTCTCAGCCTGTCCGTCATCAAGACGCCTTCTTCCAGGCATACTTCCTCCACCGTCTTCGCGCCAAATACAAGGCTTGCCAACGCCGCAACGCTGATCGTCCCTTCCGAGTTCTCTTCTTTCCCGTCCATCAGCATCACTCCGGAATATTCCGTCCCTGTGATCACGATACAGCGGTTATTCTCTTCGATCAGCGGATCCGTCACACAAAAGCAGGCCCCCGCAAGGGAACGAAGGGACAGGGACATCAGCATCCTTCTGACATCCACGATCCTCACCATGATCTTCGGTGTCCCGTCCTCTTCCTCCTGCGGGTAATATCCCCGGCAGTCTACGATCTTATCATCTCTTCGATATACCTTAAGCTTCCCTCCGTCGCTGTCATATTCCCGGATCAGCCTCTCATAATACGCCTCATCCCTAACTGCAAATACCTGGCAGCTTCCAGACAGCTCCTGGTTCGCAGCCTCGGCCAAGCCTTTGCAGTCTGCCGCGGCTGCATCTGTAATGCTGATCCCCGGTATCGCTTCGTCCTCCTTCCGATAGAACTTCCGGTCCTGTTCATAGACCGTCCGGAAGTCAAAGGGCAGATAGATACGCTCGGACGCCGGCATCAGGAACGTGAATGCCTCTCCCGCCTCATACATATCCTTAAGAGATCTCTTCAAAAGCGCTGCCATATACCCCCGCTTGCGGTATTCTTCCTGCGTCGCGACAGCAACGATATAATTCACATCCTTCACGCTTCCATTGACCCAGATCCTGTACGGATTCAGATGAAGCATGGCGCGGATCCCTTCGTCCTCCTCTACGGCATAGATCTGGTTATCCTTAGTCTTCTCACTATAATAATAATCCACAAAAGACGCACTGTCCTCGCTAAAGACCTCCTCATACAGGAATCTGGTATCCCTATGCTCGTTCTGCTCAAGTTTTCTTATTTCCAAATCTTCTTATCCTCTCTTCTCGTTCTCACCGGCTATTCCATGCGGGCATCCGCCGCATCCCTCACATCTGCCTTCCACCGGTCCCGCCGCATAGCTGTAATTCGCAATCGTATGCAGACAGGCGACCGCCTGTGCCGAGATCCCTTCTCCGGTTCCGGTGAAACCAAGTCCCTCCTCGGTCGTCGCCTTAATATTCACCTGACCGATCTCCAGATGCAGAGTCTCTGCTATATTGGCGCGCATCAGCTCAATATGCGGCGCCATCTTCGGTCTCTGTGCAATGATCGTGGCGTCAATATTCCCGATGACATAGAGCTCCTTTTCAATCAATTCACCCACATGCCCCAATAACTTGATACTGGAAATGCCTTTATACGCAGGATCCGTATCCGGGAAATGCTTTCCGATATCTCCAAGCGCCGCTGCCCCAAGCAGCGCATCCATAATGGCGTGCAGAAGCACATCCGCATCCGAATGTCCCAGAAGCCCTCTCTCATATGGTATCTTCACACCTCCAAGAATCAGATCCCTGTCTTCCACCAGCCGATGAACGTCATATCCCATTCCAATTCTCATAAAACCTTCTCTCCTTTCCGTTCTCATTTACGCTTATTGTTAACCGACTTTTTGCTGTCTATGCGAGTCAACCATTACATGATTTCCATTATAAAGGATTTCATATTTTTTGTATATAGTACATCCGCGTATCTGAAAAATTGCAAAAGAAAAAGTCTGTATAAACAGACTCTTTTGAAAGTAGCGGGAACTGGATTTGAACCAGCGACACCACGGGTATGAACCGTGTGCTCTAGCCAACTG
>CANDQP010000149.1 GCA_947388185.1 uncultured Dorea sp.
GATTTTTGTTTTATTGCCGTCAAAATTCTGGTCAAATTCTGTAAATCTTCAATTATTACTAAAAAATGAATGAAATAAGGTCGCTAATCTAAGGTTTTTCAAAAGAGATTCCGGATTATCAGCCGTCAAAATTCTGGTCAAGCCAATAGAACGCAACGGAAAACAGGGGATTATCGGCACAATGTAATGAAGTATGGTACTTCATTACATTTTTGACGAGGATACGGTAATGAGAAATTGTTGATTCTGCTTGGGAAAAAGCTTTTCATACAGTATGCAGAAAATGATTGGCAGCAGGAGAAATGGTAATAGAAAGGAGCCGAGGATATGAAAATCAAATTATTTGAACATAATCAAATCGCATACCAGGCGGCTCTTACCACGATGAAATCAGCGGGGAAAGCGGCAGTCGTGCATCCTACGGGCACGGGGAAGTCTTTCATTGGATTTAAGTTATGTGAGGATTTCCCGGATCGAGTGATCTGCTGGCTATCGCCGTCGGAATATATTTTCCGGACACAGGTGGAGAATCTGGCAGTAAGCATAGAGACGAATGGGACGTTGACTGATGGTGCAGGAAATTGTGCAACCTGTAATGATCAGACGCTGGTAGAAACAAATAACGGGAATGGTTTAAAAAATGTCAGATTTTACACATATGCAAAGTTGATGTCAATGTCGGAGACGGAATTACGAAAGATTCATCCCGACTACATCATATTGGATGAGTTCCACCGCTGCGGTGCGGCCATGTGGGGGCAGGGGGTGCAGAAACTGTTATCCATGTACCCTAAGGCTAAGGTGCTGGGACTTTCGGCAACGGCGATCCGCTACTTGGACAATCAGCGGGATATGTCTGACGAGCTATTCGATGGGAATGTGGCTTCAGAGATGACCCTTGGCGAGGCGATTGTGCGGGGCATCTTAAGTCCGCCCAAGTATGTGCTATCCGTATTTTCTTATCAGAAGGATCTGGAAAAATATGAGAAGCGAGTGAGGATGGCGAAGAGCAGAGTTATCCGGGATGAGGGAGAGAAGCAGTTGGAAGCCCTTCGTCATGCGCTGAAGCAGGCAGACGGGCTGGATGAAATCTTCCGTAAACATATGAAGAACCGTTCGGGGAAATATATCGTATTCTGTGCCAATTATGAGCATATGACAGAAATGATCGGGAGGGCGCCGGAATGGTTCGAGAAGGTGGATCAGAATCCTCATATATATAAGGCGTATTCCGATGATCCGGAGACGAGTCAGGCGTTCGCGGATTTTAAAGCGGATGAGAGCGGACATCTGAAACTATTGTACTGCATTGATATGTTAAATGAAGGAGTCCATGTGGAAGATATTGATGGAGTGGTTCTGCTTCGTCCCACGGTGTCGCCGATCATTTACAAACAGCAGATCGGGCGGGCGTTGTCTGCAGGTAAGAAGAAAGATGCAATCATCTTTGATATCGTGCTGAATATAGAGAATCTGTACAGTATCGGGACGATTGAGGAAGAAATGCAGGTTGCTGCGTCGTATTATCATTTCCTCAATCGGGAGGATGAGATCATCAATGAGCATTTCAAGATAATAGATGAGGTGCAGGATTGTATTGCACTTTTTGAAAAGTTGGAGGAGACACTGACAGCTTCCTGGGATTTGATGTATGAGCATGCGAAGCAGTATTACCATGAGCATGGAAATCTGGAGGTGCCGGTACGGTATCAGACGGAGGAAGGATATGGGCTTGGCCGGTGGCTGCTGACGCAGAGAAAGGTCCGTGCCGGGGAGAAGTATGGTGTGCTTGGCGCAGACCGGATACAGAAGCTTGACCGGATCGGAATGGTCTGGGGAAGCTACCGGGATCTTTCTTGGGAGCGGTATTTCGCAGAGGCGAAGAAGTATTATGAAGAGCATGGGAACCTGAATACCAATGTGAATGATGTGACGGATTCGGGGATCCGGCTTGGCGCATGGATCTGCCAGCTTCGGACTTACCGGAAGAGCGGGATTCAGAAAAGCTATTTGACAGAGGAGAGGATTCAGGCGCTTAGTAAAATCGGAATGATCTGGGATGTGCCGGATTATCTGTGGGAAGAGAACTTCGTGGAATGCCTGCAGTATTACCGTGAACATGGGAATCTGGATATCCCCAATGCGTATATTTCGCCGAAAGGACTTAAGATCGGCGGGTGGATACGGAGGCAGCGGTTGCTTCGGAAAGGGAAGACCAGCGGAGCGAAGTTGACAGAGGAGCAGATCGCGCGGCTGGATGGAATCGGGATGGTCTGGAAGACGAAGCCGGAACAGCAGTGGGATAAGGGCTATGTGGAGGCGAAGGCTTATTATGATGCGTATGGGAATCTGAATGTGCCGGTATCTTATGTAAGTCCGTCCGGGTATAAATTAGGACACTGGATCGTAGACAGACGGGAAAAAGGGAAAGCGAAACATTCGGCAAAGCGGCAGGAACAGTTAGATGCGCTTGGAATGATCTGGGTGAAGCCGGATCCGTGGGAAGTGAGATATGAGTTTGCGAAGGCTTATTATGAAGAGCATGGGAACTTGAGTATTCCTTCGAAGTACCGGGCGGATGGGATATGGCTTGCGAAATGGGTCAATGAACAGAAGCAGGTATATGCCGGAAAGCGCAAAGGGAAAACGCTGAGTGATGAGCAGGTGCAGAGGCTTGAAGCGATTGGGATGGAATGGGGATGGCAGAAGTTAGATGGCCGTGGCCAGGAAAGTCAATGGCAGAAGAATGATAGTGGGAAGCGGGATGATCTGAACGGGATTGGCTGTGAGGAGTATAAGGAAGCGGGGTAGGGATGGTAGAAGATTCCTATTTATGAGAGAAGATAGATAAATGATCAGGATTACTGTTTGGACATCCTTGCAGCAGGGGCACTTGGATATTCAGGAGTATGACATATTCGGCGTCTGAAAGTATCTACAGATCGGTTGATAATCTGTAGTGAAGCAGGCAAGGGTACTGTGGCAGCAGAAGAAGATCTGAGGGCATGGATGGCGAAGCCTGCCTTATCGGACGAAGTCCGTCCGCCTTGGCAGGGGGATGTATCACGGGATGGCCGAAGGGGTATATCCATCAAGGAAGGGCTTCGCCATCATATTGTCATAACAGGATGCCGGATAAGGGGAGGATTATTTTGTATTATGTGTTACAGGTAGCTGCAGGAACAGAAGACAGGGTAGAAGAACAGGTCAGGGTAATCGTGGGAAATGGGTTATATGATTCCTGTTTTCATCCAATGCGGCGGATGAAGAAGAAGTTCCGGGGAGAATGGAAAGAGATTCATGAGAAGTTGCTTCCAGGATATGTGTTCATAACGAGTGACTGTATTCAGGAGTTATATCGGGAACTTAAGAATGTACCGGCATTTGCAAGGATATTAGGAAAAGATCGAGAGCAGTTTATTCCGCTTCCTGAGCATGAAGTCAGGTGGTTGGAGCAGATGATCGAATCACCGGGGCAGAATATGGAAGTGCAGCTTTCACGGGTGTCGGTTTCGGAAGATGATGTAGTTACGATTTTGTCGGGGCCGTTAAAAGATATGGAAGGATGTGTCAAGAAGATTGATCTGCATCGCAGGATCGCGAAGGTGGAGGTTGATTTCATGAACAGGAAGACAGAGATCCATCTTGGGATAGAGATGGTGGAGATTGTGAAGAGATAATAGAAGGTATAGTAAAAGGATAAATTCCCGAAAGTGTTAAACATATTCATTGGGTAGATAAGAAGGGCGAATCGGATCATATCTATAAGGAAGGAGAACTTTATTGGTGGAAGGAAGTCAGGAAGTTTATGAAATTAATCTGATAGATCTGATGTTCTGCTGTCTGAAGCGGTGGAGATGGATTGTTGTGTGCATGGTGTTAATGGCGACCGTTGCGGGAACTTATAAATATCAGGCAACAATTACAGACAATCAGGCTAAGAAAGAAGAATTATTACAACAGTCAAGACAGTTTGCCGCAGAACAGACTGAAGGAGAATCAGGGGGAGAAGCCGGGAGTGAACCAATTGTGATCGAGGATCCGGTGGCTTCGGCAGTTTCTTTTGCTGTGATCGGAATGATTGGCGGGGTATGTTTTGTTTGCCTAATTTTCTGTATGCGTTATGTGATGAGTGGGAAATTGCAGAGTGAGAGTAGATTCCAGGAAAAATTCGGTATGCCGTTATTAGGAGTTGTTCGAAAAAGTGAAAGAAAGAAGAAGGTATTTGGATTCATAGATCGCTGGATTCGTCGGCTAGAAGAAGGACCTTATGCGAAGATTCCAAGGAAAGAACAGATAAAGATTGCGGCTGTGAATGTTCAGGCTGCAATCCATAAAAATCCGGAGAAAAAGATAAAGAGAGTTATGCTGGCAGGAACGATTGCGGGGGATGATGTGATTGAGATATGTGAGGGGCTTGCAGAAGAGATAGAGGAGGTTACCTTTTCTCCTTATAGACAGATTGTGTTCCATGCAGCAACACTTAAAAAGTTGGAATATTATGAAGGGATTTTATTTATTGAGAAAAAAGAGGTGTCTTATGAGAAACTTATCAGGCATGAAAAGGAATTGGCGGTTAGCAGAGATGTAAAAGTATTGGGAACTATCGTGTGTTAATACGGTTCATATTGCTTTTAATAAACTCATATTCTGCGAGACAGATTTTTTGATAATGTAAGTAAATTGTGTAGGAGTGCTATGGATATGGATTTTAGATCAGATATAAGATTCAAAGGGATAGAGTCATTTCGTAACAAGGTGTGGTTGAGTAGTCCAACTATGCATGGAGATGAGATGAAGTATGTGACAAAAGCATATGAAACGAACTGGATGAGTACGGTCGGTGAGAATATTAATGAGTTGGAGAAGATAGCGGCGGAATACATCGGTGTTAATCACGCAGTAGCACTGTCTTCGGGTACGGCAGCTCTGCATCTGGCAGTGAAATTGGCGGCGGAAAGACTGTATGGCAGTAGTTCAGGAGTGTCCACACCAGATGGGTTAGGTGCAGGTGGTGCATTATATGGCAGACGGGTATTTTGTTCGGATATGACTTTTGATGCGACTGTAAATCCTGTGGTCTACGAAGGCGGTGAGCCTGTATTCATTGACTCTGAATATGAGACTTGGAATATGGATCCAAAAAGTCTGGAGTATGCATTTGCACTTTATCCGGAGGTGAAACTCGTAGTTGTAGCGAATTTATACGGTGTACCGGGAAAGATTGATGAGATTAGGGATATTTGTAATCAGCATGGAGCATTGATGATTGAAGATGCGGCGGAATCATTAGGAGCTACATATAAGAATCAGCAGACGGGAACATTTGGAGATTATAGCTGTATTAGTTTTAATGGGAATAAGATAATCACTGGTTCCAGTGGGGGAATGTTATTGAGTGAGAATAGTAGTGATGCAAATAAAGCGAGGAAATGGTCAACGCAATCCAGAGAAGCGGCACCGTGGTATCAGCATGAAGAGATTGGATATAATTACAGAATCAGTAATGTGATTGCAGGTGTGGTTCGTGGACAGTGGCCTTATCTGGATGAACATATCAGTGGTAAAAAGAGAATTTATGAGCGGTACAAAGAAGGATTGAAAGATCTGCCAGTGAAGATGAATCCGTTTGATGAGGTATGCAGTTCTCCGAATTATTGGTTAAGTTGTATAACGATAGATAAAGAATATATGTGTGAAACCCAGAAGTCTGAACGAGAAGTTTTGTATAAGAGTGAGTGTGGTAAGAGTTGCCCATCGGAGATTCTGGATGCACTTGCTTCTTTTTTGGTTGAAGGAAGGTTTATCTGGAAGCCGATGCATTTACAGCCTGTGTATCGAAATAATGCTTTTGTTACGAAAGATGGGTTAGGAAGAGGAAATTCGAATGCTTATATAGAGAGTGAGAAATATTCGGATGTGGGAGCAGATATATTTGCGAGAGGGTTGTGTCTGCCTTCAGATAATAAGATGACAGAGGAACAGCAGGATAGGGTTATGGAGATTATTAAAAGATGTTTTATTTGAGAGTTGGTAATGAGTTGTGATCTCACCGAGTTTGAGAAATAAAACGAAGGGGAAAATTTGCTTTATGAATATAGCTGTAGCTGGAACCGGGTATGTGGGATTGTCATTAGCAGTGCTTTTATCGCAGCATAATAAGGTGACTGTGGTTGATATCATACTTGAAAAGGTAGAAAAACTAAATAATTATATTTCGCCAATTCAGGATGAGTACGTAGAGAAATATCTTTACGAAGCTAAAACAGGAGAGAGAAAACTTAATTTAACGGCTACGACGGACGGGGCATCTGCATATAGAGAAGCAGATTATGTAATCATTGCAGTTCCAACCAATTATGATTCTCAGAAGAATTTCTTTGACTGTTCTGCGGTTGAGAGTGTAATCGACTTGGTTCTTAAAAGCAGTGACAAGGCAGTCATGATAATTAAAAGTACGATTCCGGTTGGTTATACTGCGAAGGTAAGAAAAAAATTTGATACTGACCGCATTCTTTTTTCACCGGAATTCTTACGGGAAAGCAAGGCACTTTATGATAATCTTTATCCCAGTAGGATCATTGTAGGAAGTGATGAAGATACTAGAATATCTGCGGAGATATTTGCTAAACTGCTTGTTGAAGGTGCAGAGAAGAAAAATGTTGAAGTGCTTCTTATGGGATTGACGGAAGCAGAAGCAGTAAAACTTTTTGCCAATACATATCTTGCATTGCGGGTAAGCTACTTCAATGAGTTAGATACTTATGCAGAACTTAAAGGGTTGGCTACTGCAGATATTATCAAAGGTGTCTGTTTAGACCCGCGCATCGGAGATTATTACAACAATCCAAGTTTTGGATATGGAGGATACTGTCTTCCGAAGGATACCAAGCAGTTGTTGGCCAATTATCAAGACGTGCCGGAGAACTTAATTGAAGCCATTGTTGAGAGTAATCGAACAAGAAAAGAGTTTATTGCTGACAGAGTTCTTCAAATGGCCGGATATTATACTTATTCTGATGGATTAAGTTTTGATCAGACAAAGGAAAAGAAGGTTGTTATTGGAATTTACCGACTTACGATGAAAACCAATAGTGATAATTTCCGTCAAAGCAGTATTCAGGGAGTTATGAAGAGAATAA
>CANDQP010000150.1 GCA_947388185.1 uncultured Dorea sp.
GGGGTGGTATGCCTTGTGGGAGTTTTGCTGATCGGATGGATCGGATATTCTGCGTATGGCAGATTTGAGGAGAGCAGGTCGAACCAGGAAGCGCACGTGGATTACTCCGCATTGACGAACCTGAAGACAGAGCTTGCCGAGGTGGCCGAATAGTGTGACAGATGGTTATATTAAGCTGAATAGAGTGACAATTAGAAGCAGAATGAGTTCTGCTTCTTTTTTTGTGCAAAATACCAAAAAGTGAAAAAGGGGTTGAAATAGTCAAAAAAGTAGTTTACAATGAATTCAAGTGGTAGAAAGTGGTGAAAAGTGGAACGAAGTGGTAATAAAGTGGAGCCGCTTGGGAGAAGGTGAGTTCTGAATGTTGAAAGGGGAGTATAGTCATAATATTGATGCGAAGGGTAGATTGATCATTCCAGCCAAGTTTCGTGACGATCTAGGGGAGAATTTCGTCATAACCAAAGGGATGGAGAATTGCCTCTATGTATACCCGGAGAACGAGTGGAACATCTTCGAAGAGAAACTGAACGCCCTGCCAACTACTACGGACAAGAAAGCCCGCGCCCTTGCATATTTTTTCCAGGGGAGTGCGACAGACGGCGATCTTGACAAGCAAGGAAGAACTCTGATCCCTTCCGTCCTCAGAGAATTCGCACATCTGGACAAGGAGGTCGTATTCATCGGTATGGGGAAGCGTGCCGAGATCTGGGACAAGGCGAGATGGGATGAGAAGAATGCTGAAGTGGAAATGAACATTGAAGATATTGCATCTGATATGGAAGCAAGCGGATTTAGTATCTGACCAATAGTATATGATATCATTTGTCTGAAGGCTTTGTGGGTAGGCTGTTGTGCCGGCCGGATATCATGCGGTCAGCACAGAGGACAGTATGCGAAAGGGAGCGGATATGGAATTCGAACACAGATCAGTATTACTGAAGGAGACGGTTGACGGATTGAAGGTGAAACCGGACGGTGTCTACGTTGACGGTACACTCGGCGGCGGCGGGCACAGTCTTGAGATCTGCAGGCGTCTGGGAACACAGGGGAGTATTATAGGAATAGACCAGGATGCGGCGGCCATTGAGGCGGCGGGCATCCGACTGAAAGACTTCGGGGAGAAGGTCACGATAGTCAGAAGCAACTATTGTGATATGAAGTCGCAGCTTCAAGGCCTTGGGATTGACAAGGTAGATGGGATCGTTCTGGATCTGGGCGTGTCGTCTTATCAGTTGGATACGGCAGAGCGGGGGTTCTCCTACCGGGAGGATGCATCTTTGGACATGCGTATGGATACGCGTCAGAAGATGACGGCCAGAGACATTGTCAATGACTACGGCGAGATGGAACTTTACCGTGTGATCAGAGATTACGGGGAGGATAAGTTTGCGAAGAATATCGCCAGGCATATCGTAAGTGCACGCGGGAAAGGCTCCATCGAGACGACAGGGCAGTTGACAGAGATCATCAGAGCAGCCATTCCGATGAAGTACCAGAAGAAGTCCGGGCATCCGGCCAAGAGGACATTTCAGGCGATCAGGATTGAGCTGAACCGGGAATTGGAGGTCTTAAGAGATTCGTTGGATATGATGATCGATCTGTTGAATCCAGGGGGAAGGTTGTGTATCATCACATTCCATTCACTGGAGGACAGGATTGTTAAGAGTGCATTTAAGAAGAATGAGAACCCTTGCACCTGTCCGGCAGATTTTCCTGTATGTGTATGCGGGAAGATATCAAAGGGGAGTATTATCACTAGAAAACCGATCTTGCCAAGTGACGGAGAGATCGAGGCGAACAGCCGCTCCAAGAGCGCGAAGCTTCGTATCTTCGAGCGTAGCTGAACCGGCAGGATGGGAGTAGGAAGAAAGGGGTGACGTATATGGCAGCAAGACAGAACCGATCGGATTACAGACAACAGTACAGAAGAGGAGATGCGGCCTCGCAGATGTATGTACAGGGTAACGTTGTGACGAAACCGGCGGAGGAGCCGCGCCGTCATGAGGGGTCGCCCGTAAGGCACAGGAAGGCGAGCAGGCAGGTGCGCAAGAACCGTAAGCTTGCCCTTCGCATGAACTCTGCATATGTAATATTTCTTGCAGTGGCGGCAGTGATGGCGCTGGTAGTATGTGTCAATTATATAGAACTGCAGTCACGGATCACAAGCCGTTCGAAGAACATTACTGCCATGCAGGAAGAACTGGCAAGGCTTCGCGAGGAGAATAACACCAGGTACAATGCAGTGATGGATTCTGTGAATCTGGATGAGATCAGGGACCGCGCACAGAATGAACTGGGAATGGTCTATGCTTCGCCGGAGAGGATCGTCGGTTACGAGAGCCCGGCCACGGATTATGTGAAGAAGTATGAGGACATTCCGGAGGATGGTGTGCTTGCCCGGTCCGGTAAAAATGACAGATAGGTGTATTATGGCAAAACATACAAAGAATGTATATAAGAAGAAATTTTCAAAATTCATGCAGAAGAAGCTAGTATTGTTGTTTGTGGCGATTATACTAGCTTTTACTGTATTGATAGGCAGGATCACATATATCAATGCGTCCAGCGGTTCCAGCTATACGAAGATGGTATTGGACCAGCAGCAGTATGACAGCCGGGCGATTCCTTTCAAGCGGGGGGATATCGTGGACCGCAACGGGACCAAGATTGCGACCAGCGAGAGGGTTTACAATGTGATCTTAGACGTCAAGGTCATGTGCAGCAAGAAGGACTACATCGAACCTACAATCCAGGTATTGAAGGAATGTTTCGGGATCGAGGAAGAGAAGGTCCGGAGTGTTATAGAGGAGAGCCCGTCAAGCAGATACAGCATTCTTCTGAAAGGGATCGACTATGAGACGGCACAGAGATTCGAGGCGATCGATCATGATGATGAGAATTATCCCGATGTTAATGGTATCTGGCTTGAGGACGACTATATCCGGAGATATCCATACAATACCCTGGCCAGTGATGTGATCGGATTCACGGTGAACGGCAATCTTGGGAGCAACGGCATCGAGGCGGCGTATAATTCGATCCTCAACGGCACGGACGGCAAGGAATACGGGTATCTGGATGAGGATTCAACCTTTGCGCGGACGGTGAAGGAGCCGGAGAACGGCAATACAGTAGTGTCCACCATAGACCTGCAGGTACAGAGTATCGTGGAGAAGCATATCCTGGCGTTCAACGAAGCCCACAGGAACGGGGTGACGCCGGGAGAGGGCAGCAAGACCACGGCGGTGATGGTGATGAATCCCCAGAACGGGGAGATCCTGGCGGAGGCGTCCTATCCGAACTATGATCTGAACCAGCCGAGAGACCTGTCGAAGTATTATTCGGAGGAAACGCTTGCGGCTATGTCGGATGATGAGAAGATCGAGAAGCTGAACCAGTTGTGGAATAACTTCTGCGTCAGCGAGGCCTATGAACCTGGTTCTACATTCAAGCCGTTTACCATCTCGGCAGGGTTCGAGACGGGAATCCTGACAGGAGGGGAAGGCTATACCTGCGGAGGGATGCTGCATATAGGGGATCATGATATCCACTGCAGCAACCGTGAAGGGCACGGACCGCAGTCGTTGAAGAGATCCCTGGAGAATTCCTGCAACGTCGCGCTGATGAGTATCGGACAGGCTCTTGGCAAGGAGGAGTTCAGCCGTTATCAGAAATTATTCGGCTTTGGCGAGTATACAGGTATCGATCTTCCGGGCGAAGCTCAGGGACTTCTGTATGACGCCGAGAGCATGGATGCGGCAAGTCTTGCAACGAACGCTTTTGGTCAGAATTTCAATGTGACGATGACGCAGTTATGCGCATCGTTCTGCTCCCTGATCAATGGCGGAGATTATTATAAGCCCCATGTGGTAAGGCAGATCTGGGACAAGAACGGGAACCTGATCGAGAACAAGAACCCGGTGCTGCTTAAGAAGACTATTTCTAAGGAGACCAGTGATATCATCAAGGATTATATGCTTGGAGTCGTGCAGGAAGGTACCGGCGCCAAGGCGGGAGTTCCGGGATATGATATCGGCGGCAAGACGGGTACGGCGGAGAAACAGCCCCGAGGCAACGGCAAGTATCTGGTGTCTTTCATCGGATATGCGCCCCAGGAGAACCCGCAGGTAGTCGTATATGTAGTCGTAGATGAGCCTAACGTGGCAGAACAGGCCTCAAGCGCCTACGCTATGCAGATCGCATCCGACATCATGGCGGAGATCTTCCCTTACCTTGGTGTACAGAAGGCAGCCGCGCCGCAGGAGTAGAAAAAGATAACTTGACCCAATTCCGATTCATAACCTTGCAAAAGCTATAATAAATTATACAAAAAGCTTTTGCGAGGTTTTTATATTATGAAGAATAAGACATATAATAAGAAGAAGATCCTGGTGGTTTTCCTGTGTGCGACGGTGATCATCTTGGCTCTTGTGGGCAGGCTTGTATATCTGATGGTATTTGACGCACAATATTATCAGAAGAAGGCGGAGGATCTTCACGAGAGAGAGAGGGAGATCAAGGCGGCAAGAGGGGAGATCCTGGATGCGAAGGGAGAGGTGCTGGCGACCAATAAGACGGTCTGTACCATATCGGTGATCCACAGCCAGATCAGGGAACCGGAGAAAGTGATAAAGACACTTGCCGAAGCGCTTGAGATGGACGAGGAGGCGGTGCGCAAGAGAGTGGAGAAAGTGTCTTCTATGGAGCGGATCAAGACGAACGTGGATAAGGAGACGGGAGATACGATCCGTAACATGGAACTTGACGGAGTGAAGGTCGACGAGGATTTCAAACGTTATTATCCGCACAATGAGCTGGCTTCCAAGGTGCTTGGCTTCACCGGCGGAGATAACCAGGGAATCATCGGCCTGGAGGTAAAGTATGAGGAACATCTGAAAGGCTTGAACGGTACCATACTGACGACGACGGACGCCCGCGGGGTAGAGCTTGACGGCGTCGCGGAGGACCGGAAGGAGCCGGTGGCGGGCAATACACTTCAGATCAGCCTGGATTATAACATACAGATGTATGCGCAGCAGATGGCGGAGAAGGTGATGGAGGAGAAGCAGGCGGATAAAGTTGGGATTCTGCTGATGAATCCTCAGAATGGGGAGATCCTTGCCATGGTAAATGTTCCGGAATTCGATCTGAACGATCCGTTTACTCTGAACACGGGGGAGGACGGGGCGGCTCTGTCAGATGAGAAGCGTCAGGACGCATTGAACCAGATGTGGAGGAACGGGTGTATCAATGATACCTATGAACCAGGCTCTACATTCAAGATCATTACGGCATCGGCCTGTCTGGAAGAGGGTGTTGTGAAGCTTGAGGATAATTTTAGCTGCCCGGGGTACCGGGTGGTGGAGGACCGGAAGATCCGGTGCCATAAGGTGGGCGGACACGGTGCGGAGACATTTGTGAAGGGAATCCAGAATTCCTGCAATCCGGTGTTTATCGACATCGGACTCAGGCTTGGCACAGATGATTTCTACAAGTATTTTAAGCAGTTCGGCCTGATGGATATGACGGGAGTTGATCTGCCGGGAGAGGCAGGGACGATCATGCACAAGAAGGAGAATGTGGGGCTTGTGGAACTTGCGACTATGAGCTTTGGTCAGTCTTTTCAGGTGACGCCCATGCAGATGGCGACAACGGTAAGTTCTCTGGTCAACGGCGGCAGACGGGTGACGCCCCATTTCGGAGTGAGGGTGTTAGATGCCGACGGCAAAGAGGTGGAGCGGTTTCATTATGACGAGAAGGCAGGTATCGTATCGGAAGAGACTTCTGCCACTATGCGGATGCTGCTTGAGAGCGTGGTATCAGAAGGATCCGGGAAGAATGCATACATAGAAGGTTATGCGATCGGCGGGAAGACGGCTACCTCCCAGACGCTTCCAAGGAGTGCGAACAAATATATTTCCTCCTTTATCGGGTTTGCTCCGGCAGACGACCCTCAGATCTTAGGAATGTGTGTGATCTATAACCCTCAGGGAGTCTATTATGGAGGGACGATCGCTGCTCCGGTGGTGCGGAACATATTTGAGAGCGTATTACCTTATCTTGGCATTGAAAAAGAGTAGGAAATGAAGTATACTAAAATATCAGTGAGAAAAGAATGATTAACGAAAGAAACGAAGAGGTGGATTATGGATTATAAGATATTTATCCCGGTTTTGATCTCATTTGTGCTCAGTGTGGCCATGGGCCCATTGATCATCCCGGTGCTTCGAAGGCTTAAGATGGGGCAGACGGAGAGAGAGGACGGCGTTAAGTCGCATTTGAAGAAGGCGGGTACGCCTACGATGGGAGGTGTGATCATCCTTCTGAGCGTAGTAGTCACGTCTGTGATCTATATTAAGGATTATCCTAAGATCATTCCGATCCTGTTTGTAACGCTTGGGTTTGGGCTGATCGGATTTCTGGATGATTACCTGAAGGTGGTCATGAAGCGTTCTGACGGGCTGTTCCCGAAGCAGAAGATGGCGCTGCAGATCGTAGTGACTGCCGTGTTCGCATTCTACATGATCAGGTTTACCGATGTGTCCCTTGCCATGCTGATTCCATTTACGGGAGGAATGTACTGGAATATCGGATGGCTTGCGGTCCCGGTCATGTTTATCGCCGTGATCGGAACCGTGAACGGAGTGAATTTTACCGACGGTCTTGACGGCCTTGCCTCCAGTGTGACCGTACTGGTTGCCACATTCTTTACCGTGGTCGCGATCGGGACCAGGAGCGGTATCGAGCCTGTCACTTGTGCAGTGGTAGGAGCGCTGATGGGATTTCTGCTCTTTAATGTCTATCCGGCCAGTGTGTTCATGGGAGATACCGGTTCCCTTGCCCTGGGAGGTTTTGTGGCGTCTACGGCTTACATGCTGCAGATGCCGATATTCATCATTATCGTGGGAATGATCTATCTGGTAGAGGTTCTGTCGGTTATGATCCAGGTGACATATTTTAAGAAGACGGGCGGCAAGCGTATCTTTAAGATGGCGCCGATACATCATCATTTTGAATTATGCGGATGGTCAGAGACGAGGGTAGTAGCGGTATTTGCTAT
>CANDQP010000151.1 GCA_947388185.1 uncultured Dorea sp.
AAAATCCCTGCCTATGCAACGCTACTTCTCACCATGAAACCAGAAGTAGAATCTCTACTTAACAGAATATGTATCTCCTATAACCGTAGAGGTCACAGAGCCTTTGCGGTTTTTCTTTTGTCGTTTTTTATCGGAATGTGCCGCAGGGCTGTTTCCGCTGTTGGCTGCCGTTCGCCACCTCTCCATCTGGATTTTACATTTTCAAAATTCAGGATTAAAATACTCCAAGAAAAGCAACTGTAGGACAAACTCTTGCATCGTGGATTTTTATCTGCAGGAATTTTGTATGGATTCCTTTCAACTGCGCTATATGCTTGTATCCAACTACTTTTCCGCGGTATACTTCCCGCAAATTCCCATCTGTTTCAGCCCAAACGGAAAAACCTTCGATTCTCTGACTCATCTCTATATTTTCCTGCAGAATCAGATAATGAATTTCTGTTTCTTCTTCAAATTCGATGTCTATGGTACAGGAAGTAATCCCCTCCCTCGTAGAAAAATATTTGTCATATCCGGGCTTACGAACATTTTCGATCTCAAACCCTTCCTTATAATTGTCAACAGCCAATACCGCTTCCTCTACAAGATTCCTTTTGAATGCTTTCCGAAGAAATTCCCCAAGCTCCTTCAGCCTTTCCACATCCTCTTTCGCCAGCAATCCTTCCTTATTCGGAGGAATATTTAAAAGAAAAGTTCCGTTCCCCCCTACCGAATGGAAATAAATCCGGGACAGCTCTTCCAGAGAACGAACCTTATCATCCTCTTCCTGATGATAGAACCATCCCGGACGGATAGACGTATTGACTTCTACCGGATACCAGATCAAGTCCGGCTCATCCTTCAGAAACTCTCTGCTGCCCAGATCCGCGTCACTAGAGGAAATCGTTCTTCTCCGGAAAGAAAAATCTGTATCATCGGTCTGCTGGCTTTTATCTGCAATCATTTCCGTATCCCTCAAACGCGCCGGTACTACGCTCCACTCCGCATCCCGCGTATCACCGGCCTCGTTTCCGCACCATCTAATGTCCGGCCCGCATACATTGATACATGCATCTGGCTGCAGTTTCCGAATTACTTCATAATACCTTTCCCAATTATAGCACTGTCTCATGCCCCCTGCTCCTTCTCCGCAGGCGCCGTCAAACCAGACGTCAAAAACAGGACCGTAATTCGTTAGAAGCTCCGTCAATTGATTTACAAAATAATCGTCATATTCCTCTCCCCGTCCGTACAATTCGCTGTTGCGGTCCCACGGAGAAAGATATACTCCGAATTTAATCCCAGCCGCCTGACAGGCATCCGCAACTTCCCGGACAATGTCTCCTTTTCCCCCTTTATATGGACTGGCTGCAACGGAATGTCTTGTATATCTGCTCGGCCACAGACAGAATCCGTCATGATGCTTACAAGTCAAGATCAGACCTCTCATGCCCGCATCTTTAATTGCCGTTACCCACTGCACCGCATCCAAATGATCCGGCGAAAATATTTCCGGGCTTTCCGTTCCGTCTCCCCATTCTTTTCCTGTAAATGTATTTATAGTAAAATGAATAAACGCATAAAATTCTATTTTCTGAAACTCTACCTGCCGCTTGTCCGGACGTACACGGACCAGCCGTTCATCTTCCCTTCGTTCCATCTCAAAAATCATCTTCTCCTTTTCTTTTTTCTCCATATGCTTGATGGCATACTCCCGCTTCATAGCTTCTTCCTTTGTCGGAAATTCTTCGCAATAGACAAGCTTTACCGGCCGCCTGGATTTGGTATACTTCGCTCCTGTCCCGGAATTATGTGCTTCCATCCGCCTCTCTATATTATTCGTCCATCCTGTATACAGGGTTCCATCCTTACAGCGCACCATATATGTATAATTCATCACAACTTCTCCAGACCTGTCCTATCTAATACATTGTATTATATCACACCTTTCCCATTTTGCAATGATGTATGCTTTCGTTTTGTAAGATTTATAACTGCTTCCGGTCCAGACACTTCGCCGCCAGCACCATACACAGTACAACCATAACCGCTGCCGCAGCCGCTCCTGCATAATAGTCCTTTGGACGGCTCACCCCCTGCATGAGTTCCATCCCTTTCAGGAGCTTTGCAGGGAGAAATGCATCAAGCTTCGGAAACATATCCAGAAGATACACGCCCATAGCCACCCCTCCGGTTCCCATGAGTACCTGCGAGCTGCTCCTTGATACAGCCGAGAATAAGATAAGCAACGCAACGGTCCATATACCGAACAGCCACGTACCGACCGCGGCAAATAACAGATATTCGGCGATTCCATTGTCCCAGAAATACGCATTATATCCATAAGTGATCCCAAAACAGACCGCATATAGTACAGTCCAGGAGCCATATAAGAGCGCCGCCTTCGCCGCCAGGATCTTCTGGCGCGGCAGTCCCTTGGTAACGGCCAAGATCAACGTTCCTCTCTCATATTCTGCCGTAAAATTCCCGCTTCCAAGCAAGATGAAGATAATCAGCCCAACCGGGATATTTTTATAAAACTGCGCCCAGGATGTCATGGCATCCACTCTGACGGCAGTCGTAACGAACCCGGCGTCCGCCAGAGATTCCGACATTGTCTCCATCAGCCAGGGCGTAAGCTTTGCAAATGCTGGATTCATGATCCCAAACAATACAAATACCGACACTAGAACCAGCGCACGTCCGGTCCTTGTCCACTCCATCCATTCTTTCTTCAGAAAAGCATTCATTTCCCTACCACCTCCATGAACAGATCCGAAAGCGTCGTCTCCTGACGTTCAATCCGCATGACCTCAAGACGTCTGTCCGCAATATAATACATAACCTCAGGAAGGCGCTCTGCCTCCTCCAACACAAGACTTCTCTTACCGCTGACCCTGAGATACGGAAACTTCTGCCGAAGAAGTTCTGCATCTTCCGTACGCTCCGTCTCCACCGTCACCGCCGAAGCCTTCCTCCTCTTACGCACCTCATCAAGCGGGCCTTGAAGCGCAATCTTCCCGTCATGCAAGAATGCCATCTGATCGCAGATATGCTCCACATCAGAGAGAATATGGGTAGAGAAAAGCACCGTAGTCTCTTCCTTTACCGCCGTCAAGATATCCAGAAGCTCCTTCCTTCCTGCCGGGTCCAGGGCCGAAGTCGGCTCGTCGCAGATCAGCAGCTTCGGATGGCCGAATAAGGCCTGCGCGACCCCCAGGCGCTGTTTCATCCCCCGGGAGAATCCCTTGATTCTGTGAGTCTCACCCTTAAGTCCCACCAGGCGCAGAAGCTCCTCGCTGCGGCTCTTGATCTCTTTTGCAGCCATACCCGAGATCTCGCCGCAAAACCGCAGATATTCTGACGGGGTCATATAGGAGTAGAATTCCGGTACGTCAGGCAGATACCCTACGACCCGGTTCGTCGGCGTATTTCCATAGCGGACCGGCGTCCCATCTACCATGATCTCTCCTTCGCTGATAGTAAGCAGTCCCAGAATCAGCTTCATAGCTGTGGTCTTTCCGGCCCCGTTTTGCCCCACGAAACCGAATACCGTATGTTCAGGCACGGCAAAACTCACATCCCGGAGCACCTGTTTTTCTCCGAAATTCTTTGCCACATGGGTGAGAGTCAGCATATCCATATCAGCTCTCCTCCTTTCCCAGCAGGAAATACAGTATCGGTCCGATAAACTGCATCCCGGCCAGTGTGATAATGATCCACATCATACGGGTTCCATGCTTATAAGTTCCATGTGTCAGAATATGGTGAAGCGTGTAGATAAGCAGTACAATCTCCACGATCGCTAACGGGATTAAGAATGGTAACATTTCATTAATATCTGGCATAATCTTCTCTTCCTCCTTGTAATCAATGATTTGTAAAATGCTGTATTATTCTCTGAAACTCCGGATCTTCCCTGATACTCTCAAATTCGGGGCGCCCAAAAGCCTCCTGCAGGTTCTGAAATATGAATTTCCTGTTCCGCGGAACCATATCTCCCAACGGAAGTTTCTCGATCCACGCATCCAACCGGTCAAAATATCCATCCCCGTGAAGCACGATCTTCTCTGCACGCAGAAGCCTGTCGACACATTTCTCAAAAAGACGGAGAGCATCGAGCGCCTCCTCCACCTCTCTATTCGCCGCATATACCGCGGCACTCTGGAAATGAAACTGCGCAGCCACATTGGGATGGAGATGTTCTAACCGATATTGCTCCATTACGGTCCTTATCCTGCGTATGGTTTCCCGGCACTTTTCCAGATCATCCTGATACAGCCATATGGATATCGCAGCATCACCCACCAGGTTCAGCAGATCCATATATTCCCTTGCCTGAATATATCCCCTCGCTTTCTCATGCTCTCCTGCCATCTGGTAAGCCTGAACTAATATCATCCCATCCTGCCCTGCAAGGCGGATAGGATCAGCAGTTGGTTCCAGCATATCAATGATCTCAACAGCATTCCCAAGCATGAGACCTGCGCTTGCCTTCAACATCAATGCCTCATTGCATACACCCACATCATCACTGTTTTCCAGGATATGGTCACACCATTTGACCACTTCTTCCAAGATCTGTTTCTGCTCCTCTTCCGTCTCTGCCAACATGAAATGGTTCAAATACAGAGCCGCAAGCTGCAGAATAAACGGATAACAGGAATAATACCGATGTGCCAGGGTACTGGTCTTTTCTATCGCTTCATAAAAAGGACGCTTCGCAAAATCATTTACAAGCTCTGCATAGTAATGCCGGATCTGCTCCCTGGTAAGCTGCGCCTCGTAACCGATCAATTCATCTATCGTCTTATCAAAAAAGGCCGCAAGCTGGAGCAAAAGCATAAGATCCGGCGTGCTCTGGGCATTCTCCCACTTGGATACAGACGCCTTGGTCACCCCCAGGAAATCTGCCAGCTCTTCCTGCGTGATCTTCCGTTCACGCCGCAGACGGACAATATTGTCCGATAACTTTAGTCTGTCCATACTATTATTCTCCCTCATCATTGTATTATGTCTTTTCCTCATTATAATAAAAAGCGGATTCCCTTTCAATCGAGCAGTTTTCTACTTTTGAGCAAAAAAATCAACCGGAAAGATACATTTCCGGTTGTAACAGAACTTCTTCTCTTTCGCCCTGACAACAGAAAACCCCGGAGCCGTCACCCCGGGATCTTCTGTTCCTTTGAAACCTGTCGGCATTACAGCATATGCCATCAACCTTATTCTTCCAGATATTCCACCGGATTGATCGGCTGCCCGTCTTTCCTCATCTCGAAGTATACATTGCACCCTTCCACGCTGTAGTATTTCGTCGGCTGACTCACATAGCCAAGCACACTCTTGGCCTCCACATAATCACCGACCTTCACCGGCACTTCCTTAAGCTGCCCGTAGAACAGCTCGTATCCATTACCGATATCCACATTGACGGTCGTCCCCGTCTCTGCCGTCACGTCAATAGATTTGACGATTCCCGTGGTTCCGCAGAGTACCTGATCGCCCTCTGCCCCCGAGATCACAACCGCCGGATTATACTTATACTGATCCAGTGTTGAGAAATATACCGTCTTGTCCATGCTGTAGCTCATAAGGACTGTGCCGTTCACCGGCCAAAGCAGTTTACTGTCTTCGCTGAAATTGACCGACATCCCGCTCCCCGCGGTACTCTGGGTATTACCCGCTTCATTCGTACCTGTCTGGGCATCATTTTGCATTCCGGTTCCGGCGTCCGTATCTTCCGGCTCTGCCTTTGCCGGCTCATCTGGTTCCTCTGGCTCTTCCTGGTTCTTCACTACCAGATTATTGGCCTCCTCCGCCGGTTCCTTTGTCTCTTCCTCTTTTGTTCGATCTTCTTCATCCACCCGTGCAAGCTCCGCCTTCTGCTGTGTACGTTTGTAGTCATTGAATGTATATGTTCCAACGATCGCGATCGCCGCTACAAAACATAATACCGCTGCAACGGTAGCACCTTTCATTTTCTGTGAAGGTTTTTGCCTTTTGTTCATCTTAATCACCACCTCTGACTATATTTTTGCCAGATAGTGATAGACTTATTCTACGTCAAGTAATATTTCTGCGACTTCTTTTAACTCGGTCCCTTCATAAAAATATTGCAGAATCGCATCGTAAGTTTCTCCCTCTTTTGCCATTTGGTCGGCGGAATACTGGCTCATCCCCAGTCCGTGCCCTTCTCCTCTCGTCGTGATCCGTATCTGCCCGTTGTATCGCTGCAGGGTGAAACAACCGGAAGCAAGATTATGCTCGCTGCGGAATTCCTCGCCGCTTATGTTCTCCTCACCGACACGGACACTCAGCACATATCCCGCCGTATCCGTCTGTGTCACCTCCGCATCCATATCTTCCGCCATCACCGTCTGGATCTGTCTCTTCTCTTCTATATCATAAGGACAATCCACAATCTTCAGATACGGATAAGCGTCGCTCCCAAGCACCTCCTTTCCGTCCCGGGTACATCCGTTGCTCAGCCGGAAGAAAGGTGTCAGTGCAAGCTCCTCTCCATAGAGCAGCACCATTCCCTCCGTACTCTTCCAGGCATCCTCAAGCTTACTGTAATACCTTGTGAATCTGGCGCCCCAGGCATCCTCCATCTGCTTCTGCGTCCAGAATCCCTCTTCCAGTACGGTATCCTTACCCGACTCCCTGATCTTACGGTAGACCTCTGTGCGCACCAGAACAGCCTGTGCCTTAAGCGCCTCCTTCTCATAGGATGCCGGAATCTCCTTCGCAAGTACGCCGATACAATATTCCTCGATCGGCATGTCTGCTTCCTTCTCGCCGCTTTTTACCTTCACACTGGTACTGTCCACATGAGAATATGCCGTGATGCTTGGACCATTTAAGAACACAGTGATCACATATGGCAGCAATATGATGATAATAAGATAACATCCTAATTTTTTCAGTTTCAGCCGCATAAAAATACCCTCCCATACACTGTATGGAAGGGTAGGATGTTTTATGCATATATTTTATGATACACGGATCGTTTTGTGCTTATACACACATGATCATCTTATTCATCTG
>CANDQP010000152.1 GCA_947388185.1 uncultured Dorea sp.
AAGATATATGGCACAGATGGGAATGCTTGCAGCGATTTCGGTTATATTGATGTTGTTCGAGATACCCTTGCCGTTTGCTCCGGCATTCTATGAGATTGATTTTAGTGAAGTGCCGGTGATGGTGGGTTGTTTTACGATGGGACCGCTTGCGGGCGCGGGTATAGAATTCCTTAAGATCCTGCTGAATTTCGCCGTTAACGGAACGGACACGGCGGGAGTCGGAGAATTTGCTAATTTCCTGATCGGCTGTTCGCTTGTGGTGCCGGCGGCGGTGATCTATAAGAGAAAACGGACCAAATCAGGCGCGGTGATCGGTATGGCTGTGGGAACGGTGTTCATGACGGTTGTAGGATGCTTCCTCAACGCGTTCGTATTGCTGCCGGCCTATGCCAAAGCATTTGGGATGCCGATGGATGCGTTGATCGGTATGGGATCGGCCGTCAACGGTTATATCAAGGATCTGGCTACATTTGCCATATTTGCAGTGGGGCCGTTTAATCTGTTAAAGGGATTTCTGGTATCATTGATCGTGCTGTTGATCTATAAGAAGATCAGTCCGATCTTAAAAATGTAGTGCACACAGGGCGGAGTCCGGCAGCGGAAGTCCGCCCTGATCTGAGATTCCGGCAGATGAAATGCGGTGCTTTAGGATGCGGGACAGATCTCGATCCAGTATCCGTCCGGGTCGTTGATGAAATAGATGCCCATCTCCGGATTCTCAAAGCATACGCAGTTCATCTCTTTGTGAAGCGCCAGTGCGGCGTCCATATCATCTGTACGCATTGCCAGATGTGATTCGTTATCGCCCAGTTCATAAGGTCGGTCCATATCACGGAGCCAGGTGAGTTCCAGGAGATGCGGTGTCGTCTCATCCCCAAGGAATGCCAGTCTGAAGCTTCCGTCTTCGGCAGCTGTCTCCCGTGTGACGGTCAGTCCCAGCGCCTTCTGATAGAAATCAATGGATTTCTCAAGATCCAGGACATTGACATTGTTGTGGTAGAATGTAAATTTCATGATTTTGCCTCCTTAGTAAATTTTCGTGGCTGTAAAATAAGTATATCATGAGTAGCACAAGAAAGAAAGATGTGATATAATAGGAAACGCCTTGACAACAATAATTAGGACGGAGACGGCTTTATGATTATAGAGACGAACAGCGAACGTGAGACATATGAATTAGGTGTAAGGATGGGACGGGAGGCGAAGGCCGGACAGGTGTATACACTGATCGGAGATCTGGGTGTCGGGAAGACGGTATTTACCAAGGGCCTGGCAGAAGGACTTGAGATCGGGGAACCGGTCAGCAGCCCTACGTTTACCATTGTGCAGATATATGAGGAAGGGCGTCTGCCCTTCTATCATTTTGATGTCTATCGGATCGGGGATATAGAAGAGATGGACGAGATCGGGTATGAGGACTACATCTATGGAGAAGGAGTCAGCCTGATCGAGTGGGCGGACCTGATCGAAGAGATTCTTCCGGAACATTATACGGAGGTTCGGATCGAGAAGGAACCGGAGAGAGGATTTGATTATCGGAGGATTAGCATATGCGGATATTAGGGCTGGACAGTTCGGGCCTTGTTGCGAGTGTCGCAGTCGTAGAGGCCAAAGAGACAGAAGAGGTAACCATAGCAGAGTATACGATGAATCTAAAGAAGACGCATTCACAGACGCTGCTCCCCATGTTGGATGAAGTGGTCAGGATCACAGAGCTTGACTTGGATACGATAGACGCTATTGCAGTGGCGGCGGGGCCGGGATCATTTACCGGTCTTCGAATAGGTTCAGCCACCGCGAAAGGACTTGGACTTGCGCTTGGGAAGCCGCTGATCCATGTTCCTACGCTTGCGGGGCTTGCGTACAATCTGTGCGGCACCGATAAGATCGTGTGTCCCATCATGGATGCCAGAAGAGGACAGGTATATACAGGAATCTATGAGTTCCAGGGGGAAGAACTGATCATACTGGAGGATCAGATGGCGGTCAGTATTGAGGAATTGGGAGAGAGACTCTGTGCATATGACAGAGAGGTCATATTCTTGGGAGACGGGGTCCCGGTTTTTGCAAATGTACTTGTTGACAGTATCATGGCGGGCAGGAAGCTTTCGTTCGCGCCGGCGCATATGAATCGGCAGCGGGCGGCTTCGGTGGCGTCGCTTGGTATCCGGTACTACAGGGCAGGCAGGATAGAGACTGCGGCAGAGCATCAGCCAGACTATCTCAGGATGTCGCAGGCTGAACGAGAGAGAAGGGAGAGGCTGGGACATGATTAGATTCGAAAGTGATTATCTGGAGGGGGCGCATCCCCAGATTTTAAAGAGGCTGGAGGAGACGAATTTTGACCAGACGGCAGGGTACGGCAATGATCCGTTCTGTGACAGCGCAAGGGAGAAGATCAGAGGCTTATGCGGCGGCGCGGACGTTGATGTACATTTTCTGGTTGGAGGAACGCAGGCGAACTTTACCGTGATCAGTGCGATACTCCGCTCCTATCAGGGAGTTTTAGCGGCGGTGACCGGGCATATCAATGTACATGAGACCGGTGCGGTAGAAGCAACCGGACATAAAGTCCTGCCGCTGCCAAGTGAAGACGGCAAGATTACGGCAGAGCAGGTGCAGCATGCATACGACGTGCACTGGAACGACGCAGACCATGAGCACATCGTGCAGCCAGGCATGGTCTATATCTCTCAGCCGACAGAGAATGGGACGCTTTATAGCAAGGAAGAATTACAGGCGCTTCATGATACCTGCGAGAGACTGGGGATTCCGTTATTCCTTGACGGAGCGCGGATGGGTTACGGATTGATGGCAGAGACGAATACGCTGACGCTTGCAGATATAGCGGAGCTGACGGATGTATTTTACATTGGAGGAACGAAGGTGGGCGCTTTATTCGGGGAAGCGGTTGTCATATCGAATCCGGTGATTAAGAAGGATTTCCGTTATCTCATCAAGCAGCATGGAGGGATGCTGGCGAAAGGGAGACTGCTTGGAATCCAGTTTGATACGCTGTTTGCCGACGGACTGTATTTTGAGATCGCGAAGCATGCGGACAGGCTTGCCATGCGGCTTCGCGAAGCATTTGTGAAGAAGGGGTATGGATTGCGGTTTGATTCCTATACGAACCAGCAGTTTCCGATCCTCCCCAACAGCCATATAGAGTGCCTTAAGAAGAAGTATTCCTTTGCATTCTGGGAGGCTGTAGATGATACCCGCAGCGCGGTGCGGTTCTGCACGAGCTGGGCGACCCGGGAAGAGAGTGTGGATGAATTGATCCGGGATATTGAGGAGTTATAAGATGTGGGTTCTGCGTGATGCCGGTGAGCAGGATGCGGCCAGGATTGCGGCTCTGGAGAGCGAGATATTCCCGGACCCATGGACGGAGAATGGGATCAGGGAGACCTTATGCCAGAATAATACGGCAGTGATCGGCGTGTGGAAAGACGGGAAGCTGGCAGGCTATGTCATCTTATACTATGTGTTGGATGAGGGCGAGATCGCAAGGATCGCGGTAGACGCACAGAACCGCCGCCAAGGGGCTGCCGGTCTGTTGTTTGAACGGGTGCTGGAAGTGTGCGGCGACAGAGGGATCGAACGGCTGATGCTGGAAGTCAGGGAGAGCAATGAAGCGGCGATCGCATTCTATAGGAAATGCGGTTTCACAAGGGACGGAGTTCGGAGAGGATATTATGAGAAGCCTAAGGAGGATGCGGTTCTCATGAGCAGAGAGATTGTCGGCGCGCAGTCAGAAGTTTTGGAAGTCAGGTGGCAGCGCTGACAGCAGTTCCCACTGGAATGCGGGAAACGAAGCAGATATAATGTAGGCGTAACAAATATGAGAAAGTGACAGGATACTCACAGGAGGAATTGTATGCGCCAGTACAGAACAGAATTAGAGAAAACAGAGAAGATCGAGAAAATCATTTGCAATAAATGCGGGAAAGAGATTCTGGTACGCCAGGGGATTCCACAGGAGGACGTGCTTGAAGTGGAGAAGCGGTGGGGATATTTCTCAAGGAAAGATAACCAGGTAGACCAGTTCGATCTCTGCGAGGATTGTTACGATGAATTTGTTAGAAGTTTTCGGATAAAAATATAAACAGGATTGTGGAAGATCGAGGTAGAATATGCTGGATGTATGTTTGTTGGGAACAGGAGGTATGATGCCCCTGCCGTACCGGTGGCTGACATCGCTTATGGTTAGGTACAACGGCAGCAGTCTTCTGATTGACTGCGGAGAAGGGACCCAGATAGCGATAAAGGAGAAAGGATGGGGCTTTAAAGCGATCGATGTGATCTGCTTTACACATTATCACGGCGACCATGTAAGCGGCCTTCCGGGGCTTCTGCTCACTATGGGCAATGCAGATCGGACAGAACCGCTGACGATCGTGGGGCCAAAAGGGCTGGAGCGCGTGGTGGGCGCTCTGCGTGTGATCGCACCGGAGCTGCCGTTTTCGATCAGATATAGAGAGATTACCGAGCCGGAGCAGTCATTCGAGATGAATGGCTACCGGCTGAAAGCATTTCGGGTTAATCATAATGTTCTGTGCTACGGATATACGCTTGAGATCGACCGGGCCGGAAGGTTCGATGTGGATCGGGCCAATGCTGCCGGGATTCCGCAGAGATATTGGGGAATGCTGCAGAAGGGTGAGACGGTGGACGTGGACGGCAGTACCTATACACCGGATATGGTTCTTGGACCGGCGAGGAAAGGGCTTAAGATCGCTTATTGTACGGATACGAGGCCGACAGATTCTATCAGAAATAACGCTGCGGGAGCCGATCTCTTCGTATGTGAGGGGATGTACGGAGAGAAGGACAAGCTTAAGAAGGCCAAAGAATATAAGCATATGACATTCTATGAAGCGGCGCATCTGGCGAAGGACGCCAATGTCAGGGAAATGTGGCTGACTCATTACAGTCCGTCTCTTACGAAGCCCGAAGAGTATATGGAGGAAGTACGGGCAATATTCCCCCAGGCGATAGCGGCGAAGGACAGAAGAACAGTGGAACTTGTATTTTCGGAATAGGAGTGGAAGTATGGGAGATAAGAAAGATACCGATAAAAAAGATACGCTGATTCTTGCGATCGAGAGTTCCTGTGATGAGACGGCGGCCGCGGTTGTTAAGAATGGGCGTGAAGTGAGATCTAATATCATATCTTCACAGATAGCGCTGCATACCCTGTACGGCGGGGTCGTTCCGGAGATTGCTTCCAGGAAGCATATTGAGAAGATCAATCAGGTAATAGAGGCTGCATTGGCGGAAGCGGAAGTTACACTGGAAGAGATCCATGCGGTCGGCGTTACATATGGTCCGGGGCTTGTGGGCGCTCTTCTGGTAGGAGTTGCGGAGGCGAAAGCAATCGCATATGCGGCGAAGAAGCCTCTGATCGGGGTACATCATATAGAAGGACATATTGCTGCGAACTATATTGAACATCCTGAGCTGGAACCGCCGTTCTTGTCGCTTGTGGTGTCGGGGGGACATACGCACCTGGTGCGGGTGAAGGATTACGGCAGTTTTGATATTATCGGAAGGACAAGAGACGACGCGGCGGGCGAAGCATTTGACAAAGTGGCGCGGGCGATCGGACTTGGGTATCCGGGAGGGCCCAAGATAGATAAGGTGTCAAAAGAAGGGGATCCGGACGCGGTGATATTTCCGCGCGCCCATATGGAGGATGCGCCGTACGATTTCAGCTTCAGTGGATTAAAGTCCGCCGTGCTGAATTATATCAACGGGTGCCGGATGAAAGGGATCGAATATGATCAGGCTGACGTGGCAGCGTCTTTTCAGAAGGCGGTGACGGATGTGCTGGTTGAGAACGCGATGCATGCAGTGGAGGAATTTAAGGCGGACAGGTTTGCGATCGCGGGAGGCGTTGCGTCTAACAGCGCGCTTCGTGCGGCGATGAAGACGGCATGCGAAGAACGGGGGATCAGACTCTATTATCCGTCTCCGGTATATTGCACGGATAATGCGGCTATGATCGGAGCGGCGGCTTATTACGAGTATATCAACGGAACAAGGCATGGGTGGGATCTTAATGCGGTTCCGAATCTGAAACTGGGAGAGAGATAACACATGAAGATGCGTGAGCGAAAGAGATGTACGGCAATTATTCTGGCAGCAGGCCAGGGGAAGCGCATGGGGACCGCGGTTCAGAAGCAGTATATTGAGTTGGACGGGAAGCCTCTGATCTATTATCCGCTAAAGGTGTTTCAGGATTCGGAGCTGATCGATGAGATCATACTTGTGGCAGGAAGCGGCCAGGTATCCTATGTCCAGGATGAGATTGTAAGAAAATATCACTTCAGTAAAGTAAGCGTAGTCACAGAGGGCGGAAAAGAGCGTTATGATTCTGTGTGGAGAGGCCTTAAGGCAATGCGGCGGGAGAGGGCCGGCCTGGAGGAAGAGCAGGGATATGTATTTATCCATGACGGAGCGCGCCCATTTGTAGATGAAGCAATCATAAAAAGGGGCTATGAAAGCGTAAAGCGGCACAAAGCCTGTGTGGCAGGAATGCCGAGTAAGGATACCGTTAAGCTGGTAGATGAAAATGATTTTGCAGTTAAGACTCCGGAGCGGAAATATGTATGGATCGTACAGACACCCCAGATATTTGAAGAAGCATTGATCGTGGAGGCATATTCCAGATTGGCAGAACAGGAATGCATTCATGTGACGGATGACGCCATGGTCGTGGAAGAGATGATGGGGACTGCGGTCAAGTTATATGAAGGGTCCTATGAGAATATCAAGATTACGACTCCGGAAGACTTGAAAATAGCGATGGCCTTTCTGGAAAGTCGTTAAATATCGGATTTTATAGCATTTATTAGAATAGAATAAAAAAATGTGGAAAAAATGGAAATTAGATATTGACGTCAGAATTGTTGTGTGGTAGAATCATCTATGTCGCTGAAACGCGGCGGGTTAATTGAATATATGGAGAGGTATCGAAGTGGTCATAACGAGGCGGTCTTGAAAACCGTTTGTCC
>CANDQP010000153.1 GCA_947388185.1 uncultured Dorea sp.
CCGCGTAATATTGGATTTTATGGGTATGTTTTCGTAGAGTGGGATACTCTACGAAGATTTTGCCGTCAGATCTCTGTTGTCGAATGAAAAGAGTTGACATTTTGTTACTTTTCTTTGTATAGTTAGATTATCTTCTTTTCATATATCGTATCTTTTATCTTTCAAAGTAGATTCTATACTCCACCTAATACTCCTTAATTCAATCTTTCTTATTGCAATTCTATTAACTCCTATATTATACTGAAAGGAGAATCTATATGCCAACTCAGAAAATCCCGGCGCAAAGCACACATATTGCGGATACATTCTCACAAGATGCCGCTGTTAGAGACACTTCCGTGCAGAACATCAAATCCCCCTGGCATCCTGCCTTCTGTGCCGCAGTTCAGTTGGAACTTGAGACGAACCTGGACCAGCTGGAGCTTCATACGGAACACTGCCTTGGTAAAGAACCCATGCGAATCGATTTTCTGATCATCAAGAAGGATTCTGATCTAATGATCCCGAAGAATTTCGGGCAGATATTCCGGACCTACAACCTTATTAGCTACAAATCACCTGACGACTATCTGAGTGTTAACGATTTCTACAAAGCTTATGGTTATGCCTGTTTCTCCAGGCCGACACCGAGAAAGTCTGTGAAATCGATCCGAAAGAGATTACACTTACATATGTGTGTTACTACTATCCGAAGAAGATGCTGGAGCACATCAGGCAGATCCGGCATACACACGCAAAGGAACGGGAACCCGGAATCTATGATTTATCAGGCGATTCCTTCGTAATGCAGCTGATTGTTACGAGCAAATTATCTCCCGAACGCAATTTCTGGCTTTCTTATCTCAGAAATAATGTAAAGACAGAAGCAGAGATCAAAAAACTTCTTGAGCATTATGCGGCAAATAAAGGTTCTTCGAATTGTAGGGCTGTTTTTGACCGAATCCTACGGGCTAATTTTAGATGGATAAAGGAGGAAAACAAAAAAATGCTTGAATCAGTATATGAATTATTCAAAGATGAAATTGATGCCCGCTGGAAACAGGGCTTTGCCAGCGGCGAGAAACTGGGCTTTGCCAGCGGCGAGAAATTGGGCAGAGCAGAAGGTGTCAGATTAACAAGAAATGTTTTTCGGCTCTCTTCCAGCGGCGCTTCTACCGCCGAGATCGCTGCTCAATGCAACATCTCCGAAGACTATGTGAAGGAGATTCTTAACTAATGCAAAGGGTACGAAAGATAACGAATGCCCTGATCCATCTCTGAACCAGGGCATTCTAACATCAGATTATTCTCTTTCGCTGTAATGATGTGCTTCTTCAAGCATCATATCTTTTACTTTCATCAGACGAATCTGTGAACTTCTCTCATTCTCATCCAGCTTCATCGTGATATACTTGATCGTTGCCTGAGCTTCCGGGATTGTCACGTGCTCTAACGCATTTACACGGCGTCTGGTCTTCTCAATCTCAGCCGCCATAAGCTGGCACGCTTTTTCTGTCTCCGCAAGTTTCAGCATATCCGGCAGGATATCTGCCAGAGATTTTACGGCACCATCCAGATCGCTGGATGTAAATGCGAAACCATAAGAATAGATATCGTTCGCATCCGCAGTCCTTGTCTTAGTCTCGAAGACAGGAATATTAACGCTCATGACGTTCTTCTGTCCCACTTCAAGATTGACTTCCTGCTTCGGTGTCATAAGTGCTGTATTCAGTGTCGCCTCGTCCATTCCGGCCTTGGCTATGACAAAGTTCTTATTTGCAGAGAGGATTCCGGCTTCTACTTTCTGGCGAAGTGCCATGTTCTCCTTGACCAGATCCAGGAATTGACGCATCAGCTCATCTCGTTTGTCCTTAAGGAGCTTATGACCCCTTCTGGCTGTGACGAGCTTCCTCTTGGTCTTCGTCAGTTCCATACGGGTAGGAGTGATCTGTTTAGATGCCATTTAATTGGTCCCCCTTATATCAAAATTCCCGCCATGCCAGCTCGATTCCGCTTCGCTTCTTCTCGCTGCGGGCTGACGCCTTGGCATGATGGATGGTCCCGCCATGCCAGCTCGATTCCGCTTCGCTTCTTCTCGCTGCGGGCTGACGCCCTATGCATCTGCATAAAAACAGCCATTTGTATGCAAGCATACATGCCTGTTTTTATACATCTGCGCATGGCTTACTGCTTACCATAGTACTCATCCAAGAACTTGTCGTCGATACGTTTCAGCTCTGCTCTTGGCAGCATGGACAACAGTTTCCAGCCGATTGCCAATGTCTCTTCGATAGACCTGTCGTTGGTGTATCCCTGGGATACATACTCTTTCTCGAACGCCTCAGCGAATTCCGCATACTTAAGGTCAATCTCAGTAAGAGCCGCCTCGCCAAGGATGGTCATAAGCTCTTTCGCGTCTTTACCGCGGGAGTAAGCCGCAAACAACTGGTTCATAGTGTTGGCATGGTCTGCCCTTGTCTTGCCTTCGCCGATACCTTTATCTTTCAGACGTGAAAGTGAAGGCAGTACGTCGATCGGCGGCTGCAGGCCCTTACGGTACAGCTCACGGCTTAAGATTACCTGTCCCTCCGTGATATATCCGGTAAGGTCAGGAATCGGATGCGTCTTATCATCTTCCGGCATGGTCAGGATCGGGATCATAGTGATACTACCGTTCTTTCCTCTCTGACGTCCGGCTCTCTCGTACATAGTCGCAAGGTCAGTGTACATATATCCAGGATATCCGCGGCGGCCCGGAACCTCTTTCTTAGCTGCGGAGATCTCACGAAGAGCGTCCGCATAATTTGTAATATCAGTCAGGATAACCAGTACGTGCATATCCTTCTCAAATGCAAGGTATTCTGCTGCAGTCAGCGCCATACGCGGAGTAGAGATACGCTCTACAGCCGGGTCATTCGCCAAGTTGATGAACAGGACAGTTCTGTCAATGGCTCCCGTCTCCTTAAAGGACTCGATAAAGTAGTTGGACTCCTCGAAGGTAATACCCATAGCAGCGAATACAACGGCGAAATTCTCATCCGTTCCGCGAACCTTCGCCTGTCTTGCGATCTGAGCCGCCAACTGTGAGTGCGGCAGACCGGAACAGGAGAAGATAGGAAGCTTCTGTCCGCGAACCAGTGTATTCAGGCCGTCAATGGCGGATACACCTGTCTGGATGAACTCCTCAGGGTATACACGTGCTGCCGGGTTCATAGGCAGACCGTTGATATCTCTTCTCTCCTCCGGAAGAATCTCCGGGCCGTCGTCGATCGGACGTCCCAGTCCGTCGAATACACGTCCCAGCATATCGCCGGATACTCCAAGCTCCATGCTTCGTCCAAGGAAACGTACTTTACTGTTACTTAAGTTGATACCGGCAGCATTCTCATAGAGCTGTACAACAACATCTTCTCCGTCTACCTCCAGTACCTTGCAGCGGCGCTTCTCGCCGCTGGCAAGCTCGATCTCTCCAAGCTCGTCGAATGCGACGCCTTCAACGCCTTTTACCATCATAAGCGGTCCGGCAACTTCCTGTATGGTTCTATACTCTTTTGGCATAATTAGAAGTCCTCCTTCCCAAACGCACCTGCTACTTCTGCGCTTAATTCATTCATAATCTTCTCGTATTCTGCCTCGATATTCTCTGCCGTTGTATATTTGTAACGGCCGATACGCTCTCTTACATCCATTCCAAGGAGAACCTTCATAGATGCGCCCTTAGAAAGCGCCTCTGTAGCCTGCTCATAGAATGCAAGAACCAGTTCCATCATCAGATACTGCTTCCGAAGCGGAGTATAGGTATCTACCTCATGGAAGGAGTTCTGGTGCAGGAAGTCCTCACGGATAGAGCGGGCAGCTTCCATCTTAAGACGGTCGCCGGGTGACAGAGCATCCATACCTACCATCTGCACGATCTCTTCCAACGCAGCTTCTTCTGTCAGAAGGCTCATCATCTTCTGGCGGCCTTCCATCCAATCCTCTGCTACCGTTCCGTTGAACCATCCCTGCATATTATCCAGATACAGAGAATAGCTGGTCAGCCAGTTGATAGCCGGGAAATGTCTCTTATACGCAAGCGCAGCATCCAGACCCCAGAATACCTTAACGATACGAAGGGTTGCCTGGGATACAGGCTCGGAAGTATCACCGCCCGGAGGGGATACCGCACCGATTACTGACAGCGCGCCCTCTCTTGCGTCCTTACCAAGAGAAACCACACGTCCTGCTCTCTCGTAGAACTCTGCCAGACGGGAACCAAGGTATGCCGGGTAACCTTCCTCACCAGGCATCTCTTCCAGACGTCCGGACATCTCACGGAGCGCCTCTGCCCAACGGGATGTTGAGTCAGCCATCAGCGCTACGGAATATCCCATATCACGGAAATACTCTGCGATCGTGATACCTGTATAGATGGATGCCTCACGGGCTGCGAAAGGCATATCTGACGTATTCGCGATCAGAACGGTTCTCTCCATCAATGAACGGCCTGTCTTCGGGTCCTTCAGTTCCGGGAACTCATTCAGAACGTCCGTCATCTCATTACCACGCTCGCCGCAGCCGATATATACTACGATGTCAGCCTCAGCCCACTTCGCAAGCTGATGCTGGATAACTGTCTTACCGCTTCCGAATGGACCAGGTACGGCTGCAACACCGCCCTTTGCAATCGGGAAGAACATATCTACAACTCTCTGTCCTGTTACAAGCGGAGCATCCAACGGAAGCTTCTTCACATATGGACGTCCTTTACGAACCGGCCACTTCTGCATCATGGTAAGTTCTTTGTCGCCGTCTTTGTTCGTAACGACCGCAACAACTTCTTCTACTGTAAATTCACCGGATTTGATCTCTTTTACCTTTCCGGCAACTCCGTAAGGAACCATGATCTTCTGCTCAACAACGGCTGTCTCCTGAACTGTACCAAGCACATCGCCTGCTTCTACTTCATCGCCGACCTTCGCAACCGGAACAAAGTTCCATTTCTTATCTCTCTTCAGGGAAGCAACCTCAACACCGCGCTGAAGGTTATTTCCTGAAATCTTCATAATATCATCAAGAGGACGCTGAATTCCGTCATAAATACTTGTGATAAGGCCGGGTCCAAGTTCAACGGACATCGGCGCGCCTGTAGATTCTACCGGCTCACCAGGTCCAAGTCCTGATGTCTCCTCATATACCTGGATAGATGCCTCATCTCCATGCATCTCAATGATCTCTCCAATCAGACGCCGCTCGCTGACACGTACAACGTCAGACATATTCGCATCACGCATACCAGATGCGATGACAAGCGGTCCTGCTACTTTTTTAATCGTACCTGTACTACTCATTTGCACGAATCACCCCATTCATTCTTATTGTTGTGAAAATACGATATCCGAGCCGACGGCAACCTCTACCGACTTCTTGACTCCTGCGACTCCCGCTCCGGTATTGCCTGCAATACCTGGAATCTGGATGATCGCCGGAGTGATCTGCTCCTGATACCTCGCAATCTCATGTTTCAGCTCTGCAGCCCATTTCTCCGTAATATAGATCACTCCATATTTGCCGGAGGCAAGCCGCGCAAGCTTCTCTGCTGCTTCTTCCCGGGTACTTACTGGGAATGTGTCAAGACCCAGTGTCGCGAAGCCATAGATACTGTCGTAATCGCCTAATACTGCAATCTTATACATACATCTCCCTTACCCTTTCCCGGATTGAATCATCCGGCAAATCGTTCAATTTCCCGGAAAGTATGATTCGTACCGTTTTGATCTCATTCTGTCTGGCAATTACATAGGCCACAACCGGTCCTATGGTAAATGCGTTATATTTCTGCGGACTGATCGTCTGGATGATACGGTTATCGCACCAACGCTCGAACGCTGACGGAGAATCGGCAAGAGCCTCCGCTCCTTCTGCATAAGCAGTTCCCATCAGATATTCGCGGATCGCATCCTGGCCGCTTAATGCTGCCTTGGATAACTGATCCACGCTGATGCTGCTGCATTCAGCCATCGCCCGCTTCATGAATTCTATTGATTTCGCGGTTTTCTGTGAACGCACGGCAATCTTGATGTCAGCAACGGCAACCGTAGATTCCGCATAATCGCGGATGATCGGCGCTTTCGATGCTGTGCCGGCCGCATAGACCGCATCAAGCGCTGCCTTATCGATGATCACATCGCATAACTGCCCGTCTCTGGTGTGAAGAAGCGCCTCGTATGCTTCTTCTGCCGCATGCTGCATATTCGCCGGAAGCTTCCCGAAGTTCTTCTCCTTGATGATCTCGACCATCTCACTACCGGAGATCTCTACATCATCATAGAAGATATGAAGTCCGTTATCGCTCGTACACACTTCCTTGATTGCGGCTTTCAGATTGTGGAAAAGCTTTGGATAAGAAAGGACCGCGAAGTTCTCCATATCGATGGACAACTCTTTCACGACCTCCCAGATCTTCTCCTCTTCCCTGGTCAGTATCGCCTCCGCATTTCCCGAGGTCTCGCTGTCGCCCCAGCCCTTCTCCTCCAGAAACTGCAGGCACTGCCCGTAATCCTGGCAGGCAATGAGCTGATCTATGACAGCATTCGAGAACAGAGACACCTCCAAAGCACGTATGCGCGCAACCGCGTAGGTATATTGTTCACTCATTAGCGCCTCCTACGAAAATAACATACGATGAACCTTATCTGACAATTCATCTCTCTTTGCATCAAACATTGCCCTCAGTGTGCAGTTCTCTTCTATACCGCCATAGACAAGGACAAAACCATTCTCAATGTTCTTTGCTTCTCTGGATACCTTGAGAGTTCCGCCGTTCGCTTTTGCACTCTCCTTCGCATCCTGTTCAAATCCTGTCGGCATCCTCTTAAGGTCGGCAGCGGAGAAATAGATCTCTCCGTCCTGCGGC
>CANDQP010000154.1 GCA_947388185.1 uncultured Dorea sp.
GCTGTCCGTCCTGGGCGATGCTTGCCAAGAAATATTTCCCGGATATGGTGGATCAGGTGTCTCAGGAGCTGACGCCTATGGTGGCGACCGCGCGTACCATTAAGAAGGAGCATCCGAACGCGAAGGTGGTATTTATCGGGCCATGCGCGGCGAAGAAATTAGAGGCCATGCGAAGGACAGTCAGAAGTGATGTGGACTTTGTCATCACATTTGAGGAGCTGCAGTCAATGTTTGACGCGAAGGATATCGACCTTACCGAGTACGAGGCGGAATCCTCCTTCCACAACGCTACCGGTGCGGGACGCGGTTATGCATATGCCGGAGGTGTGGCCCAGGCGATCGAGAACTGTGTGAAGGAATACTATCCGGGAGTAGATGTGAAGATCGAACACGCAGAAGGACTTGCGGAGTGTAAGAAGATCCTGTCGCTTGCCAAGGTCGGCAAGATGAACGGCTGCCTGATTGAGGGAATGGGATGTCCGGGAGGCTGCGTTGCCGGAGCGGGTACCAATCTTCAGGTGGATAAGGCGAAGAAAGAGGTACAGAAGCTCGTTGCCGGTTCTACCAGGAAACTGCCTCCAAAAGAGCTGGAAGAAATAGAATTAAAATAAACTTGTCAATTTCACCTGGTTCAGCGTATAATAAAAATAACAGCAAAGTATGTTGTCTATATTGAGAGGGAGGTGAAAAGGTATGGAACCTAAGAATCGTTTTTGGGGGTGGCTGTTTGGTACAAGATTAGATGAGGATCTCGAGGATGATGAGATTGAACAGCCAGAGGAGGAACAGCCAGAGCAGGAGGATTGGATGCCGGAGGAACCGCCGGAGCCGGAACCGGTCATTAATCAGTTGATTCTGCCATGGGATCATCCGTTTATCCTTTTATATGAGCTGTGGGCGGAGCGCGTCAAGGATGCGCCGCTTCCGTATCTGCGTTTGGAGAACAGCGGAATATTAACTGACAGCGAGATGGAACAGGAATTGCAGCGTCTGCGCAAGTTTATTACCGCGGAGGCTATTTCCCGTTGGGATATGATACCTAAGGAGACGAAGAAGAAGCCGGATGAGGATACAGAAGAGCCGCAGGATACGGCAGAAACGGCAGAGACGGCAGAGACGGACGAGGAACCGGAGCCGCTTAAGCTGGATGCGTTTCCTATGGTCTATGTTACATCCAACAGGCTTGGGGCATGGCTTATGATATTCCCGCCTGTCGGGGATGGAAAGGAGCTGGACCGCGGGATGCTTGACGAGGCTCTTATGAAGAGTGGTGTTGCATTCGGCGTGGATGCGGAGCTGCTGGAACGCCTGTCCGGTGAGAAGAACCGTTATTTCCATTTATACAGGATTGCTTTGGGGCAGCCGGTGGTGCACGGGGAGGACGGCTATATCGAGGACTTCTTTGAGCGCGATACCAAACAGAAATTCGTTGAAGATGAGCATGGAAGGGTGGATTATTTCAACCTGAATCTGGTTCAGAATGTGGAGAAGGGCGGCGTGATCTGCCAGGCGGTTCCGCCTAAGGAAGGGGTTCCCGGAAGGACGGTGCTGAATCAGGAGATTCCCTGCAAGACAGGGAAGACGGCGGCGCTTCCGAAGGGACGTAATACAGAGGCCAGCGAGGACGGCACGAAGCTGCTTGCGATGAAGTCAGGCCGGGTGGAATTCAGCGGCAAGGGCTTTATGGTCAAATCCGTACTGGAGATCAACGGCAATGTAGACTTTTCCAGCGGCAATATTAACTTCGTGGGCGATGTGCATATCCATGGGGATGTGAGCAGCGGATTTTCAATCAGGACGATTGGAGACGTTACGATAGACGGAGTGGTGGAGGCTGCTGAGATCGAGGCGGGCGGCGATCTGATCGTTGCCAAGGGTATCCTTGGAGACTCGCGTGCGGTGCTTCACGCACACCATGATATTTACGCTCAGTACATGGAGAACTGTTCGGTTCACTGCCGGGGAGACCTTAAGACAGACTGTATCGTCAACTGTGATATCTATTGTGACGGTGAGGTTCAGGTGCGTACCGGCAGAGGTACGATGATCGGCGGTCGGGTTCGGGCGGCGCGCGGGATCAATGCCAAGGTCGTCGGCTCGAAATCGGAGAGTGTTACGACCGTATATCTTGGAGGGCAGCCCTGTGCCAACTATGAGCGGGAATTCCTGCAGTAGTGTATCGAGGAACTGGAGGCTGAGCTTGAGAAGCTGGAACGTCAGCCGGAGAGTCCTTCGAAGACCCAGCGTATGGGCAAGGTCCGTCTGGATCTGTCGGTGGGAAGGATGAAGCTTGGCCAGTTCGATAAAGAACTGGAGAAGATAAAGGGGAAACTCGAAGAGCAGGGCGGCTGCCGGCTCAAATGCGATATCGCGTATCCGGGGCTGGTACTGAACATCGAGAACGAGACTCTGCACCTGACCAAGGAGACCAGTTCGGTTGTTGCCAGAATGGTGAACGGAGAGATCCATGTAATGTAGTATTGGATATATTTTTAATGGCTTTTATGCAAGGAAGAAGCAGGCGGGACATTGACAAACCGCCTGCTTCTATTTATAATTAAGTTTTAATATGGGAGAAACAGGAGGATATCATGCGAAAATACGGAGTGAATGAATTAAGGAAGATGTTCCTTGACTTTTTCGAGAGCAAGGAACATCTGAAGATGAAGAGCTTCTCGCTGGTGCCGCATAATGACAAGAGTCTGCTGCTGATCAACTCAGGCATGGCGCCGCTGAAGCCATATTTTACCGGACAGGAGATTCCGCCAAGGAGAAGGGTGGCGACCTGTCAGAAGTGTATCCGTACCGGGGATATTGAGAATGTCGGGAAGACGGCACGCCACGGTACTTTTTTTGAGATGCTTGGGAACTTCTCTTTCGGAGATTATTTCAAGAGAGAATCGATCCACTGGACCTGGGAATTCCTGACAGAGGTTGTGGGGCTTGACCCGGACAGGCTCTATCCGTCCGTCTATCTGGAGGATGACGAGGCGTGGGAGATCTGGAATAAGGAGATCGGGATCGCGCCGGAGCGGATATTTAAGTTCGGCAAGGAGGATAATTTCTGGGAGCACGGCTCGGGTCCCTGCGGACCGTGTTCGGAGGTATATTATGACCGCGGTGAGAAATACGGCTGCGGCAGTCCGGACTGTACGGTAGGCTGTGAATGCGACCGCTATATGGAGATCTGGAACAATGTGTTCACCCAGTTCGATAACGACGGCAACAATCACTATACGGAGCTGGAGCAGAAGAATATTGATACCGGTATGGGGTTGGAACGTCTTGCGTGTATCGTCCAGGATGTGGATTCCATGTTCGATATCGACACGATCAAGGCTCTGCGCACCCACGTCTGCACCCTTGCCGGGGTAGAGTACGGGGCGGGTGCGGATACGGATGTGTCTATCCGTGTGATCACTGACCATATCCGTTCTGTGACGTTCATGATCTCAGACGGGATCATGCCGTCCAACGAGGGGCGCGGTTATGTGCTGCGCCGTCTGCTGCGCCGGGCGTGCCGCCACGGAAGGATCCTGAATATCCCGGGCGAGTTCCTTGTGAAGCTTGCCGGAACGGTGATAGAGGGTTCTAAGGACGGGTATCCGGAATTAGATGAGAAGAAGGAATTCATCTTCAATGTGGTTGCGAAGGAAGAAGAACAGTTCAATAAGACCATCGACCAGGGGCTGTCGATCCTGGCAGAGATGGAGAAGGCGATGGAAGCGAAGCAGGAGAAGGTTCTTGCAGGTGCGAATGCATTCAAGCTCTATGATACTTATGGATTCCCGCTGGACCTGACCAGGGAGATCTTAGAGGAGAAGGGATTGTCTGTTGATGAGGACGGATTTAAGGAGGCCATGGAGATCCAGCGTCAGACGGCGAGAGCTGCGCGTGAGGTCACGAATTACATGGGCGCCGACGTGACGGTCTATGAGTCCATCGACCCGTCTGTCACGACGGAATTCGTAGGATACGAGAACCTTGCCTTTGAATCGAAGGTGACGGTCCTTACCACAGATACGGAGCTTGTGGATGCACTCTCGGACGGGGAGCGGGGAACCATCTTCGTGGAGAAGACGCCGTTCTATGCCACCAGCGGCGGCCAGGAGGCGGACAGAGGCGTGATCCGTACCGCGGACGGAGAATTCGTGGTTGAGGATGTCGTGAAGCTCTTAGGCGGCAAATTTGGCCATATCGGGCATGTGGCATGCGGCATGATCAAGGTGGGCGATACCGTAAGCCTTGAGGTGGATGCAGAGAAGAGGGCGATGTCTGCCAACAACCACAGTGCGACCCATCTGCTGCATAAGGCTCTGCGCATGGTGCTTGGCAATCATGTAGAGCAGGCAGGATCTCTGGTGAACGAGGACAGGCTTCGGTTTGACTTCACACATTTCTCCGCATTGACGGCCGGCGAGCTGAAACAGGTAGAGGAGATCGTGAATGCGCAGATCCAGAACGGCCTTGCGGTGAAGGTAGAGAATCTTCCGATCGAGGAGGCAAGGAAGACGGGCGCGGCGGCGCTGTTTGGAGAGAAATACGGCGATATCGTCCGTGTAGTCAGCATGGGGGATTTCTCCATTGAGTTCTGCGGCGGTACGCATGTGGCGAATACGGGAGCGATCACGGCATTCAAGATTCTCTCGGAGACGGGGGTTGCGGCAGGAGTCCGCAGGATCGAGGCTCTGACAGCCAAGGGGCTTATGGGCTACTATGACGAGATGGAGCAGAAGCTCCTGGAGACGGCGAAGCTTATGAAGACAACACCGGACAGCCTGGCGGAGAAGACGGCCCATCTGCTGGCGGAGAACAAGGCCCTGCGCAGTGAGATTGAGAGCCTTAAGAGTAAGCTTGCAAAGGATGCGGCGAAGGATATCATGGATCAGGTGACAGAGATCAAGGGTGTGAAGCTTCTTGCCGCGAAGATCGAGAATGTGGATATGAACGGGCTGCGCGAACTTGGCGACCAGTTGAAGGAGAAGCTGGGCGAGGGTGTGATCGTCCTTGCATCAGCGGCAGACGGTAAGGTGAGCCTGATGTCTATGGCTACCAGGGAAGCCATGGACCGCGGCGCGCACGCCGGGAATCTGATCAAGGCTGCAGCGGCCCTGGTTGGCGGCGGCGGCGGCGGACGTCCGAACATGGCGCAGGCCGGCGGTAAGAATCCGGAAGGTATCGAGGATGCGTTGGCGAAGGCTGCAGAGGTATTAGAGGGCCAGTTATAAATTTATCAAAGATATACTGAAAAAAATATTGACGTAATGGAAATATGTGTTATAATCTTATGTAGTGCAAGAAAAATACCCGAACAGTCGTATAATGCACAATATAGGCTGGAGGGAGGTTAGGTGTGAGACTATGTCAAATGTAATCGTTAAAGAAAACGAGACGTTAGATAGCGCTTTACGCAGATTCAAAAGAAACTGTGCGAAGGCTGGTATCCAGCAGGAGATTCGTAAGAGAGAACACTACGAGAAGCCGAGCGTGAGACGTAAGAAAAAGTCCGAAGCAGCTAGAAAACGTAAGTATAACTAATAATGTGTGTGCAATGGATAGAGCGCCTGAAAGGGTGCTCTATTTTTTTAACATCACCGAATAGTAGTCCTAAAAAGGAATAATACTATGCACTCAAAAATATTTCCTGAATATAGTATGGTAGACATAAAAGCAGAAAGGACGTTTTGGTATGGGAATACAGGGGGGATCTACCGGGATCCTGGATATTATCAGGGGAATGGGAGGCTTTATTGATGAGAATGGGATGTTACAGCTTGGGAAGGGATTCTGTGTTGGAGAGAGGATTCCGCCCCATGGAAAGATATTCCAGGATTTCGCGGAATATGTACAAAATGCATACGGTGAGACAGGCTTAAGAGAATTGAGCGAGGCCGAGGGGCGGATGATCCATCAGTTCCGGATGTATATTGACCGGCATAACATCGCGTATATCCGCAAATTTTTCAAAAGAAATGGTATGACCGATGAAGAGGCGCTTATGACATATGTTCAGACGGATATCGGAGGAGGGGGACTTGGTGGACGCAAACTGCTGAAAGAACCGGCAAGACTGCATAACAAATATCCGATCCGTTCGTCTTACCGTGAATACCAGAGAGGGCGTGAAAATAAAAAAAGGCTCACTCCGGATTTTCATTCGGAATTTATCATTGACAGGAATGGAGTATTTGTAAGTCAGTGGAATGTGCTGGAAGAAGATGAGCATGGAAGGATCATCAGTGATATAGAATATTACCGGCGGAAATATCATAAGCAGGGTCAGGATGCCTGGGAAGCGGCGCAAAGACAGATTATGGATACGGAGTCTTTCAACTATGCATCCGGGAATGATGAGATCCATCAGAGATTGGATATTGAACCGCCGGGACTCTATGATTCGGATCTGAGGCGGCAGATTGCCGGCGGGTGGAAAAGCCCCTGCAAGAGAGCAAGGGCCTTAAAAGACCTGAAAAACCGCTATTCCTATCGCTCTGACAGAGGCGATGCATATTCCGTAAGCAATTCCTGATAGAGCCGGCAGAGCGGAAGCCCTACCACGTTGTGATAATCTCCGCGGATACATTTTACATGGACGGCAAAGGGGCCCTGGATCCCGTAAGAACCTGCTTTATCGAGAGGGTCGCCGCTCTCTACATAAGCATGCAGATCCTCCTTGCAGATCGGACAGAAGGTGACGTCTGTCGATTCGCAGAATGTCCGGGTGTGCACCTGTCCCTTTTTGGAAATGACCAGAGATACCCCTGTATAGACCTGGTGTGTCCGGTCTGCAAGCATCGACAGCATATC
Source organism: uncultured Dorea sp. (assembly GCA_947388185.1). Classification (GTDB taxonomy): domain Bacteria; phylum Bacillota; class Clostridia; order Lachnospirales; family Lachnospiraceae; genus Sporofaciens. Next base: position 6,808 of record CANDQP010000154.1, read on the forward strand.
GTAGGCTTCGGCTTTGTCTGCAGGCTTTCCCAGGATCTCATCCCGGT
>CANDQP010000155.1 GCA_947388185.1 uncultured Dorea sp.
TATATTGCTTTAAAATAGTGTTCATAGAGAGTTTGGAAGGAGAGCCGAAATATGGGTATAACGAGGGAAGCGAAAAAATGCAGGCAATGCGGGCGGGAAATCTATTTTGACGGGATTTGTGTTTCTTGTCAGGCGGAAAATGAGCGCAATGAAATATTGGCGTTGACGAAAGATGAAATCGCTGTTAAAATCCGGCAAATATGCGATGAAATAACAAATAACGGCGAGTTAGGCGAAGAGGATCTATTCAGGAAGCTGCTAAATTACAGGGACATTGATACATCAAAGATAGCCGAAGCAGCATTTGGACAAGAGGTTTTTTATCCCTGTGAATTATATAAGGACGCTCCAGACGATGTGGTAAAAGCAATGATAGAAATGGTAATGCAGGATGACATTGAGCCGGACCTTGCGGGCAATTTATTATTATGCCTTGCTGCTCATGGCGGCGAGGACGTCTTGCGGGCCTTTTTAGAATTGGAAAGACAACCGCGGAAGTGGAGAAAACAGTTGTATGCCGACCCGTCTTTTTACGCGGTATACGGCGGATGGTCATATGATGAAAACGGCGCATTTATCAAAACTATTTTTGACAAATGTTATCCTATGGTGAAGGGAACCTTGGATGAGAAGAAGTATAGTCCTGTAAAAATCGGTACTAAGACAGATGAAACATGTCCAGAGTGCGGATGTAGAATCGTTAATCTTATGGAGATTGACGGCAGAGATTCCCGGCTGGATTTTCTTGGGATCAACGGTGTTATCAAAGCAAAATGCTGTCCAAACTGCATTGAGTATTCTGACGGTGTTTTCTGCAGATATACCGAAGACGGAGAGAGTGAGATCATGAACGGAGAGGATAACTCTGTTACAGAGGACTGCTTCAAAGAAGAAGGAATTGAGGAACTGACCTCTAACTCTTATGTTTTAGGGGACAGTCCTGTTCCTTTACGATATGCCGCCGACTGGGAGGGAGGTTCGTCTGTTGGAGGATTTGCATTTTGGATCCAGGATTGTGAGATGAAACATTGTCCCGAGTGCGGGAAACCGATGAAATATCTCGCACAGATCCAATGGGATACTGTGCTGGAGGGGATGGAGGGAAACGCTTATATAGAGATCTGCAAAGATTGCAGAATTATTGCGATACTGCATCAACAGACGTAATGGATAAAAGTTAAGATAAAAGTTAAAGCCGGAATAACTTGTGAGGGTATGCACATTTTGTTATAATTAGGGGAGTAATGGTACAGGAGGCGAGAAGATGCGGGTTATTGATTTTAGGGATGCAAGCTGCAGGCATTGTTACAAGTGTGTGCGCAATTGCGAGGTGAAGGCGATCTCGGTCGAGAATGAGCAGGCGCACATCATGAAGGATCACTGCATTAACTGCGGGCACTGTCTGGAGGTCTGTCCGCAGAATGCGAAGACATTCGCAAGCGATATGGACCGGGTAAAAGGGTATCTGAAGCAGGGAATGAAGGTAATCATCTCCATAGCTCCTTCCTATCTCGGCGTGTTGGAATATGACAGGCCGGGGCAGGTCGTGGATGCGCTCGAACGTTTGGGATTCTATGAGGTCCGCGAGACGGCGGAGGGTGCGGCGCTTGTCACGAAGGAGTACGGGAATCTCCTTCGTGACGGACAGATGACGAATATCATTACTACATGCTGCCCGAGCGTCAATGATCTGATCGAGAAGTATTATCCGTCGCTGGTGTCTATGATGGCGCCGGTAGTATCGCCTATGATCGCTCATGGACGCCTGATCAAGAGTATTTACGGCGAAGATGTGAAGGTTGTGTTCTTAGGGCCGTGTATTGCGAAGAAGGAAGAGGCTGTCGGGGACGAGCGCGTAAGGGGAGCGGTCGACGCGATCCTGACATTTGAGGAGATCACGAAGTGGTGGGCATCGGAAGGAATCGACATTCATCGCTGCGCTGATCTGCCGGTGGGGAATCCAAGCCCCAGGGTGAATCAGCTCTACCCGATCAGCGGAGGAGTGATCCAGTCAGTCCTTGCGGGTACGGAGGACGACGGGTACTATAAGGTACATATCGACGGCCTTAAGAGCTGTATGGAGTTATTTGCAGAATTAGAGAAGGGCGGGACCAGGAATTGCTTCTTCGAGGTAAATGTCTGTGAGGGCGGATGTATCAAGGGCCCGGCTTCCGACAAGTGGCAGCAGTCCTTGATCCGTGCGAAGATGGATATTGAGAAACAGGTGATGCACAGAGAAGAGGCCAAGGGGATCGATGGCAGCAGCCTGAACTTAAGCAAGGTATTCATCGACCGCCGCGTTGTCGATAAGCAGCCGTCTGACCGGGAGATGCAGGAGGTTCTGCACGCCATGGGCAAGTACACGAAAGAGGACGAGCTGAACTGCGGCGCCTGCGGGTACGCTACCTGCCGTGCGAAGGCGGCGGCGGTCTTCCAGAAGAAGGCAGAGATAGGTATGTGCCTTCCGTATGCACTTGCACAGGCGGAATCTATGTCGAACATTGTCATGGATGTGACGCCGAGCATGATCATGATCGTTGATAAGGATATGAGGATCCGGGAGTGCAACAAGAAGGCTATGGAGATGCTGGGAGTATCCAGGGAGGAGGCGTTGGAGCGTTATATCTTTGAATTCATAGACGACAGCGATATTGCGGAGGTTCTGGCGACCAGGCAGCAGATCATCCATAAGAAGCTGAGTCTGGATACCGTGAAGCTTAAGGTGGTGGAGACGATCATCTATATTGACAGTCTGGATTCTGTTCTTGTGACCTATCAGGATATTACGAAGGAAGAGAAGGCCAAAGAGCAGCACTATAACCTGAAGATGGAGACGGTCGAGATGGCGCAGAAGGTTATCGATAAGCAGATGATGGTAGCCCAGGAGATCGCAGGGCTCTTAGGAGAGACTACGGCAGAGACGAAGGTGACCTTGTCGAAGCTTCGTGATTCGATCCTGTTTGAAGAGGAAGAATAGTATGAGTGTGAGTGTAGATATATCCTGGAAGAGCCTGAACAAGCACGGAGAGGAGCTGTGCGGGGATAAGGTAGAGATATTGAAGACAAAGGATTCGGAGATCGTGATCCTGGCAGACGGGATGGGAAGCGGGGTTAAGGCGAATATTCTGGCGACGCTGACCTCTAAGATACTGGGGACCATGTTTCTGGAAGGTGCGGCGATAGAGTCTTGTGTTGAGACTATTGCGAAGACGCTTCCAGTCTGCAAGGTCAGGGAGGTGGCCTATGCGACGTTCAGTATCCTGCAGATCTTCCATAACGGTGAGGCATATCTGGTGGAGTTTGACAACCCTCAATGTATCTTTGTAAGGGACGGGAAGATCGTAGATTATCCGTATGAGGAGCGGGTGATCGAGGGGAAGAATATCCGTGAATATCGTTTTAACGTGCGTCTTAAGGATTGTTTTGTGTTAATGAGCGACGGGGTGATCTGGGCCGGCGAAGGAGAACTTATGAACCTTGGGTGGACCTGGAAGGATATGGCGGACTATACGCTGAAATGTACGAAGCAGACGCTATCGGCTTCCCGCCTTGCGGCAATGCTGAGCCAGCTATGCGACGATCTGTATGGGAATAAGCCGGGAGACGATACGACGGTGGCGGTAGCCAGAGTGATCGAGCGGCGGATCGTGAATATATTCACCGGGCCTCCGACACACAAGGAGGATGACGAGAGGGTCGTGCGTGATTTTATGAAGCAGGAGGGTCTTAAGGTAGTCTGCGGCGGCACCAGCGCCAACATCACGTCGAGAGTGTTGAAACGGGAGATCGTTACTTCTGTGAATTACGCTGATCCGACGGTCCCGCCGACCGCCGCCATAGAAGGACTGGATCTTGTCACGGAGGGCGTTTTGACTATAGGGAAGTCGCTGGGGCTTCTGAAGCGGTATGAGCAGGACGAGTTTGACGAGGCTTTCTTCGATGAGCTGGACGCGGACAACGGCGCGGCGAAGCTTGCGAAGCTGATCATTGAGGAATGTACACAGCTGAATCTCTTCGTCGGGAAGGCGATGAACGTGGCGCATAAGAATTCGAACCTTCCCTTTGACTTAAGCGTCAGGATGAATCTGGTGGAACAGTTAAAGGAATGCGTGGAGCATTTGGGCAAGGCTGTGAATATAAAATATTATTGATGCGTGTCCATATATGAAAAATGATTGACGTGCATATACATTTCCCATATAATAAAATTACGTTTTTGTGTTAAAAGAAGGAAAGAACGAGGACTACATAATGAGACAGATTTTTGGTAAAAGCCATAATGGAAATTTAAAAGAAGCGGTCCGTGGGATCAGTAACCCGCAGCTTCTTATGCTGATGTCTAACAGCGATCAGTTTGAAGCACATGTAAAGGAATTGGAGGAGATATTTCCCGGAGTTCCAAGTATCGGGTGTATCGGTATGAGTTATGATACGAAGATAGTGGAGAAGGGGGTAGGCGTGGTCGCATTTTCAGACGGAGTAAGCGCAGTTGCCAACGTTCTGGAGAAAGTATCTGTCATGCCTGTCAGGTATATCGAGCGTCTGGAGAAGGATGTGAACAGTATAAGAGGTTCCCATAACGACACGGTCTGCATTGATTTTTGTTCCGGCAACGACGCGTGCGTGCTGACGACGATCTATTCGGTACTGAAGCGCAGAGATATATCTTTGGTCGGCGGTACCGGCGACGCGGGCAAGGTGTCTGCCAACGGACGGATCTATGAAGATGCTGTAGCTTATGCGCTGGTGAAGAATCAGGGCGGCCGGGTGAAAGCATATAAGGAGAATATTTATCATCAGATGAGGAATCACAGGTTCATCGCCTCACAGACGGATAAGGCCAACTATGTGATCGGCGCGCTGAACGGCAAGCCGGCAAGGCAGGTCTATCAGGATATTCTTCATGTGACGGAGCAGGAGATCACAACGCGGACCTTCCAGAACCCGTTCGGCAAATTGAATGGAGACGATACCTGTATCGTATCGATCAAAGAGGTAAAGGGCGATGCGCTGACCTGTTTCAGGCAGGTCAACGATTCCGATGTTCTTGTGTTGTTGGAACTTGGCGACTACAGGGCGATCGTAAATGATACGATTCGGACGATAAAGCAGGATTTTTCCAGAGTTTCAGCGGTATTCTCAGTGAATTGCCTCTTCCGGTATCTGTTGTTTACACAGAATAATTATATGCAGGAGTATCTGAACGAGATGGGAAGACTGGGAAATCATGCGGGTCTTGTGGGATACGGAGAGCATTATAATAATCGTTTTGTGAACCAGTCTATGACTTGCGTGGTATTTGAATAGAAGAAGGGGGAAGAGCAAAGGTGTTTTGGAAAAGGAATAAGCAGGAGGTCCGTACAGTATCCGAGAATGAGAACAATCTGTATCCGATATTGCACGTAATGAGCAGTTTGAAGGATTATCACAAAGAGATGGTGCAAAAGGAAGTAGATTCTCTGTGGGAATTGAATGAGATCGGGACTTCTTTTGGGGCTGTTGTCAGAGAAGGAGAAGAGTTTCAGGGAAGGCTTCTGGATTTTGGTGAGAATTTCACAAGCATCGAGCAGGTCTCCGGTGAGTTTGAGACGGTGAAGGATACGATTGCCCAATCGGTGACCCGTGCGCAGGACGGTGTGGAGGAATTAAGGAACAGCTCCGAGCAGGTTGCGGCATATTTCAATGAGATGGAGACTACCTTCGAAGACCTGCAGAAGGCAGTAGAGAGGATCAAACGGTGTACGGATAAGATCATATCCATTGCCGATCAGACGAATATTCTTGCGATCAACGCTTCCATCGAGGCTGCACGCGCCGGAGAGCAGGGCAAGGGCTTTGCGGTTGTGGCAGTGGAGGTCAAGAAGCTTGCCGACGAGATCAAGGATCTGACCGGAGAGGTGGATCTGGGAATCCAGGAGGTAGAGAAGGGAACGGATCAGCTTAACAGCAGTATCACGACTTCTGAGAACGCTCTTGGCGAGAGTCTTAATAAGGTTCGGGAAACTTACGAGATGTTTGATGAGATCACGCAGTCCGCGGAGGGAGCGACAGGCGTACATAGGGAGATCTCCGGTGTGATCGATCAGTCCAAATCAGCTCTTCAGGTTTTGTGCGGATTCTTCGATCAGATCAAGAATCAGTATCAGGAGGTCGTTCAGCATATCAATAAGGCCGGAAAGCTTGGAACGACGAAGAGTACCATGTTCGAGGATGTAGATAATATGCTGTCCCAGATCCCGCCGATCGTGAAGGACTATACTTCTTCACAGGAATAAAGAATAAAAACCAAAGCGCAGACATGGATACAGCAGCGGTTATCTTTGCCTGCGCTGCGTTATTGCGAAATGCCTTTTTATACACTACATATTTTCACCGTTAATCTTCCGTATCACATGACAAGGGCTGCCCACTGCCAACGAGTTTTCTGGTATATCTTTTGTGACAACGCTTCCAGCCCCGATAACAGAACCGTCGCCTATTGTTACGCCCGGAAGGACGATAACACCTCCTCCTAACCAACAGCCATTTCCAATTTTTATTGCAATCAACAAAAGTACAATTCATGTTGACTGATACGCTATTTCCCATGAAAATATTTCGCCCATAATCACATATGAATGGTGATGCAACAGATACTTTTGTGCCTGTTACAAAGCACGTAACAGGCTGTTTCCTTAGATTCTTTTTGCAAGTGTTTCAATAACAAAAATAACCGGAACTTGTGTTGTTCCATTATATCCCCCGTTAATCCGTTTTGTGTTTAAGTTATAAGAGAAATTCCAATCCGATAATTTTGCCAAAGTTGATAG
>CANDQP010000156.1 GCA_947388185.1 uncultured Dorea sp.
CCCTGCAAAATGCCTTCAGATCAATATTCATTGCATCTATATAAGGAAGCAATTCATCTAATACCTCACATGACGCCGTCCCGTTCGTAACCATCACATTGACCATACCGGCATCTCTCACAAGCCTTGCCGTATCACGCACATACTCCCAGCCCACCAACGGCTCATTATAGGTAAATGCAACTCCGATATTGCCTGATGCCCTGTATTCCAGCGCTTTATCTGCCAGTTCCCGGCAAGAGACACAGACCGTATCTGCCCTCCCCTTTAAAATCACATTTCCCTCCGACTGCTGCATCGACGCCATAGATATCTCGTAATTCTGACAGAACGGACATCTCAGATTACATCCGAAGCTTCCGACAGACAGGATCAGACTTCCGGGTCTGAATAGCCGAAGCGGCTTCTTCTCGATCGGATCTAACGCCATGGACGTGATCTGTCCGTAGTTGACACAGACGATCTTCCCCTCCTCATTCTTCCGGGCTTTGCATATGCCTGTCTGCCCGGGATTTAGATTACACTGATGCATACATACTCTGCAAACCTGCTTCATACGATCCTCCTAATATATTTCCGCCTGTACGGCTGCTGCTATTTCAGATACTCGATCAACGGCTCCAGATACTTCTTATCTGTCCAGTCTGCCGCCTGTCCCACTGCGCTCATGAGGCCTGCCATCCACGGTTCATATGTACTCGGATCCTTTTTTGCCACAGACTTCTGCAGCAATGTGCACAAAATTCTGTCCGCGAATCTCATCTTGCTCATATCCCACGCACCCCGTCCATAGAACAGCGGGATTCCTCTAAGTTCACCCGTCAGATTGTGCTCCCTGATCCCTTCAAATGCTTTCTCGTCATAAGGCGAAGCGCCTACGCATAATACGGCCGTCTTCTTATTCTTCAATCTGCCGATATTCTTTTTCAAAAATGATAATCCCGCGATCCCGGAAGCATAGATGCCTCCGCACAGTATGACCGTATCATATTGCGCCACCTCACTTGGTGTCGCCTTCGGCGTCTCCACACAGTCAAAACCCGTCATCTGCCGCAGCCATCCGGCATATTTCTTCGTCGCTCCGTATTTGGACTGGTAAATAATGATTCCCTTTTTCATCGTCTTTACAGCTCCTTTCTGCAGTCTGTCTCTGATTTTAAAAAAGCTTCATAAGCGATCTCCTGCTGCGCATAGATCTCATCCGCCGAGATCCCCGGCGACGTTACCGAAAATACAGTGCCAAGACCGATCGTATAGATCAGCATATTCAGGTGCAGCCGTCTCGCCGCCGGTACGCTGATGTGCAGATCTTCCGCTATAACTTCTGCAAGCTCCCGGCTTGCTTCTGTCCGGTACAGATCATCCAGGGAAGCGATCCCCTCTCTCTTATGCAGGATAAATATCCTGAACAGATTCGGTTCCTCCTTCGCCAACTGAATATAGTTCCTGCCGATACTGCGGAACAGATCGTCTTTGTTGATATGCGTCGCGATATATTCCTGTACGAATATCTTTACCTTTCCAGCCACTTCCATGCGCAGACCGTCCATATTCTTACAATAACTGTATATAGGCTGTACGGAACATCCGATCTTATCTGCAATATTTTTCACCATAACCTGTTCCATACCGCCGTCCCTTGCAATCTCAAAGGCTGCATTGACAACCATTTCCTTTGTGATCCTCTGCTTTGGCATAATCTCACTCCCTCCCCATTTACATAATCATTTTATATAATTAATTTATATAAAATGATTATACTTCTGCCCTTACATACTGTCAATTAAAAACTTTTCAACCGTACATTGGAAACTTTTCGGCATTTCTTCCGTCAGCTTGACTTTTTGCGCAAGGATGTCTATTATTATGAATCATGATAGAATTGTATAGAGACAACACAAATGAGGTGAGATTATGCACAGAGAATTTTTAATGGGCAACGAAGCCATAGCCATGGGCGCGATTGCCGCCGGAGTGAATCTGGTATCCGGCTACCCCGGAACTCCTTCCTCCGAAGTGCTGGAGACAGTGGCAAAGCACAGGACCGACACCACCTATGTTGAATGGTCCGTCAACGAGAAATCTGCTCTGGAGGTCGCCGCCGGAGCCGCATATACAGGCGCACGCAGTCTTGTAACTATGAAACAGGTCGGACTTAACGTCGCATCCGATCCGCTGATGAGCCTTGCCTACATCGGGGTCAAAGGCGGAATGGTCGTCCTTGCAGCCGACGACCCCGGCCCGATCTCTTCACAGACCGAGCAGGATACCAGGCATTACGCCGCATTCTCCAAGCTCCCCTGTTTCGACCCTTCTTCCGCGCAGGAAGCATACGAGATGATCCAGGAAGCCTTTACATATTCAGAAGAATACGGCACTCCCGTCCTCTTTCGGCCAACCACAAGAGTCTGCCACGGATACGCGTCCGTTACCGTTAAGGATCCGGCGGAATATACGGTGCACCGCCCGGAAGGCTTCATCAAGGACAGCTCTAAGTGGGTGATCTTCCCAAGGCTTTCCTATCAGAACCATAAGCTGATCGAGGAGCGCAATGTCAGACTGGCTGACGAGTTCTCTGCTTATAAGCGAAACCGGATCTTCTACGCGGCAGACAGCGCATTCGATCCTGTCCCTTCCGGGGGAAGCATTTCAAACTGTCAGGAAGATACAACCAGTCCTAACCGGTATAAGAAACGGCTGGGAATCGCATCCGGCGGTGTCAGCTTCCCCTACGCTATGGAGACATTGGCACAGACCGGCCCGGTCCGCCTTCTTAAGATCGCCACGCCCCATCCCTTCCCGGAGAAGCTGGCCCTTGAATTCCTGACCGGACTAGACGAGGTTCTCTGTATTGAAGAGCTGGATCCTGTCATTGAGCGGGAACTGACTTATCTGTGCGGGAAATATAATCTTCCGGCGAAGATCTGCGGGAAACTGACGCACCACACACCCAATGCCGGAGAAAATACACAGGACAGCGTCCGGCAGAATATTCTGGATTTCCTTAAGGACAGCCCGGATACAGAGCATGGGAATACATTTTCAGATGTTCCTCCTGCTCTCCCGGTACGTCCTCCGGTACTCTGCGCAGGATGTCCTCACCGGGCCTCCTTCTACGCAGTCAAGACAGCCATGAAGGGCAGGAAGACTATTTTCTGCGGAGATATCGGGTGCTACACCCTTGGCAACGCTATGCCTCTTGACATGGTAGATACCTGTCTGTGCATGGGCGCCGGCCTTGGGATCGCCCAGGGCGTCGGACATATGGAACCGGACACCGTCTGCTTTGCATTCGTCGGAGATTCCACCTTCTTCGCGTCCGCGATCCCAGGCGTGGTTAATGCCGTATACAATCAGGCGGATATGACCCTGATCATACTGGATAATTCCACCACCGCCATGACCGGACATCAGCCCCATCCCGGCACCGGACGTACAATGATGGGCAGCGTAACAGACCAGATCGATATCGAAGCCGTCCTTCGGGGAATCGGCCTTAAGACTGTAGAGACCATAGATCCGCTTAACCATGAAGCCGCCGTCGCCTGTGTGAAACGGACAGCAGGAGAGCCAGGCGTTAAGGCGATCATTTTCAGATCACCCTGCATTGCCGTCACCAGACCGTCCGGCAGTATGCACGTCACTTCCGGGAAATGCATCAATTGCAGGAAATGTATCCGGGAACTTGGCTGCCCTGCACTGATCATCAAGGAGGGTTCTGTAAGCATCGACGCCTCTCTCTGTACCGGATGCGGCCTGTGCAGCCAGCTCTGCCCGGCAGATGCGATCTGTCCAGCCGGAGCGGCAGATAACATTTCCCATGATACGGAAGCTTTGAAGGAGGGAAACGATCATGAATAAAAACATCGTATTATGCGGAGTCGGCGGACAGGGAACGGTTCTCGCTTCCAAGCTGATCGCTGCTGCCGCCATGAAAAAAGACATTCCCGTCATGAGCGCCGAGACCATCGGCATGGCACAGCGGGGAGGCAGCGTGTTCAGCCATATCCGCATGGGCGAAGGATTGTACGCTCCTATGATCGCCAAAGGAACCGCCGATATCATCATCGGCTTTGAGCCGGGAGAAGCCGTCCGGCAGCTTCCTTATCTGAGAGAAGGCGGTCAGGTCATCGTAAGCCAAAGAGCCATCATGCCTGTCACGGCGACCCTTTCAGGCACACCTTACAGCGGCGGCGAGATGACCGCATACCTTAAGGAACGCATACCGAACCTGATTATCGTCGATACAGAGCAGGCCTGCCGCAAGATAGGTTCTCCCAAGGTACTAAACCTGCTGCTCCTTGGCGCCGCGATCCACAGCGGTGCGCTCGGGCTTAACGAAGACGAGATCAAAGACGCCGTCCGCGAGAGGCTGCCTGAGAGATTCCACGAACTTAACTTCCGGGCGCTTGCGTATGTCCGGGAACACCCGGCACAGGACTGAGTCTCTTTTCACAGATTGTCCATCTCCCAACCCCATCAGACAGGATATACTTAGAATCAGACAGAATATACTTAGAAAGGATACACACATGCAGATATCAGAATTACAGATCAGTCAGACAAACCATCAGATACAGGCGCTCATCAAAGCCGGAAGCTTCTACGGCAAAAAGCTGGAAGAAGCCGGCATCTCAAGCATATCCTCGCCGGAAGATTTCGAGAATCTTCCTTTCTCCGAGAAAAATGACTTAAGAGAAGCCTATCCCTTAGGACTTATGACCGCCCCCGAAAAGGACATCGTAAGGATCCACTCTTCGTCCGGTACCACCGGCCTTCCGGTTATCATCCCGTATACCGCCAAGGATGTGGAGGACTGGGCCGTCATGTTTGCCCGCTGCTACGAGACGGCAGGGATCACCAACATGGACCGCATTCAGATCACACCGGGATACGGGCTTTGGACCGCCGGGATCGGGTTCCAGGCCGGCGCCGAGAAGCTGGGCGCCATGGTCGTTCCCATGGGGCCCGGCAACACGGATAAGCAACTGCAGATGATGATGGATATGAAGAGCACCGTTATCTGTGCAACCTCCTCTTACGCCCTTCTTCTTGCCGAAGAGATTGAAAAGCGAGAGATCAAGGATAGAATCCATCTGAAAAAAGGCGTGATAGGATCCGAACGCTGGGGCGAGAAGATGCGCCAGCGGATCCGGGAAGAGCTTGGAATTGAGCTCTATGATATCTATGGACTTACCGAGGTCTACGGCCCCGGAATCGGCATCAACTGCAGCTATGACACCGGAATGCACTACTGGGACGACTATCTCTATATCGAGATCATAGATCCGGTTACACTGAAGCCCGTACCGGACGGCGAACTCGGCGAGATCGTGATCACGACCCTGGTAAAGGAAGGGGCTCCTCTGATCCGTTACCGGACCCACGACCTGTCCCGCATCATCCCGGGCGCCTGCCCATGCGGCAGCAAATATCCCCGTCTGGATATCATTATGGGAAGAACCGACGATATGATGAAGATCAAGGGCGTTAACGTATTCCCAAGCCAGATCGAAGAGATACTTAAGGAATTCCCGGAAGTTTCAAGCGAATACCAGATCCGTATCTCGCATCTGGACGGCAGAGACACCATGCGTCTCTATGTGGAAACCAACGGAAGCGTTGATTTCCTTGACCTGGCGAAACGCATTGCCGGCACGGTCAAGAGCCGAATCGGTTTCACACCGCTTGTCAAGGTTGTGGAATTAGGACTGCTTCCAAGGAGCGAGAAGAAATCCAAACGTGTAATCGATGAAAGATATGAATAGATGAAAGATCAAAAGGTATAAAGCCTGTATTTGGGCCTTATACCTTTGATCTTCTCCTTGCAAAGTCTTTCTCTTTAGTCCTTCATATATTTTCTCTTAAGCCACCTGATCTTCCGCCCGCAATGAATAAACAAATACAAATATAAGCCAAAAAGTATCGTAAAGAAAATGACAAACCCTTTTGCAAACGGATCTCCTCTTTCATTCCAGTTTAAAAACTGAATGACTAGCTGCGGCATCACACAGCTAAAGAACACCATCAGAAGCGGTATCATCCGGCGTTTGAATACCCGCTCTACCATCTCGATCCGGGACTCATTGTCACTGAATATCTCAAGCTCCCTTTCTTCTGAACCCGCCCGCTTCCTGAAATAACTAAAACCGTTCACATCAAAGAGATATTCCCACCCATAATCATTATATAACTGCAGATACTCCGTCTTTTCACTTTTTTCCGCCTGTTCAAAGTCAAGCCTGTACACGACATCCTCCGGCACACATTTATCAAAAAAATAAATCCCCGGAAGCCAATATTTGCATAATTTCCACCCTTCCTTATGCTGTTCACTAAGGAACTTCTCTTCTTCTTCATAATCCGTCACAGTCATAAACCGAAATAATACTCTATCTGCCATAAATATATTCTCCTTTACTATTCTTGTATAACCGTTCAATCCGACGAAGCTCTATCTCCAGAACCTCCCAGCCAAGCTCCGTGATCACATACAGCTTCCTCTTCTCTTCCTCTCTTACGAATCTGATCAGCCCGTCCTTCTCCATCTTAGACAATGTTCCGTACATGGTTCCCGGACTTATGGTTACTTCTCCGCCTGTCATCTGCCTGACCTGCTGGCCGATGTTGTAACCGTGCATCTCTTCTCTCAGACAATATAAGATA
>CANDQP010000157.1 GCA_947388185.1 uncultured Dorea sp.
ATAGGTTCTGAAAGCCCCATGAAATAAGGGCTGAAGATTCCGAGAAGTTATATTTTATGATAGGAGGGATAAATAATGGGTGAATATATCGTAGAGGCGAAGAACCTGTGCAAATATTTTAGGGCAGGCAAGAACCAGACGCTGAAAGCGGTAGACGGTGTGAATATCCAGCTTAAGAAGGGTGAGACTCTTGGATTGGTAGGTGAGTCCGGGTGCGGTAAGACGACCTGCGGACGTACTCTGGTGAAGCTTTATGAGGCCACAAGCGGCACGGTGCTGTTTGAGGGAAAAGATGTATCGCGGCTTAAGGGAAAGGAACTGCTTGGATTCCGCAAGGATGCCCAGATCATCTTCCAGGATCCGTATGCATCTCTGGATCCCCGTATGACTATCGGAGAGATCATTACCGAGGGAATGAATGTGCATTTCCATATGTCGGAGAAGGAGAAAGAGGCGAAGGTGAACGATCTGCTTCACAAGGTAGGACTGAATGCGGAGTATGCCAATCGGTTTGCCCATGAGCTCTCCGGCGGACAGCGGCAGCGTGTGGGAATTGCGAGGGCGCTTGCCGTGGAACCGAAATTCATTGTCTGTGACGAGCCGATCTCTGCCCTTGATGTATCGATCCAGGCACAGATCGTAAACCTGCTGATCAAGCTGCAGCGTGAAATGGGACTGACGTACCTGTTTATCTCCCATGACCTGTCTATGGTAAAGCATATCTCTGACAGGGTAGGTGTTATGTACCTGGGGGCTATGGTAGAACTTGCCGGTAATCATGCGTTGTATGACCATCCGGTCCATCCTTATACACAGGCGTTAATCTCGGCGATTCCAGAGGCAGATCCAGATGAAGAAGAAGGAAAGCCGAGAGTGCATCTGGAAGGCGAAGTGCCAAGTCCGATCAATCCTCCTGCCGGATGCCGGTTCAAGGGGAGATGTAAGTATGCGAAAGAGATCTGCGGACAGGAGATGCCTGAGTTAAAAGAGGTAGAACCGAATCATTATGTCGCCTGCCATATGTGCGGGAAGAAAGACTGGTAAAAACATTTCAGGGCTGTCGGACAAAGACATACAAGTATAATATTGTGTGCTGCAGAGAAGAATTCGGAATAGAAAAAAGGAGTAGAAAAAGAATGCTGACACAGGCATATATAGAAAAGATACTGGATTATGCGGTTTCCTGCAAAGCAGATTATGCCGAAGTGTTCTTTGAGGATGTGGAGCGGACGAGAGTCGATTTCATAGACTCTCAGGTTTCCAAATGTTCCGGCACAAGGGAGAGTGGGATCGGAGTCCGTGTGTTCAGGGGATTAGAAAGTGAATATCTGTATAGTGCAGATACAAGAGAAGAGAAAGTGTTCAGGCTTTTGAAGGAATACCTTGGCACAGGAGGCGTTTTCGGTAAGAGAACGCCTCTTTCCGCAATGACGCCTCATGAGATCACGATATACCGGATGGCTCCGGGCCGCATGGCGCTTAAAAGAAAGATAGGGCTGTTAAGGGAAATCGTCAGAGCAGGGAGAGGCGAAGAAAGCTGTATCGTACAGGGACGTGCGGGTTACCTGGATATAGATCAGCGGGTACAGATTGCCAATACAGAAGGAGTATACGCACGAGAACGCAGGGTACGAACAAGAGTGCGTCTGCTTATGACGGCAAAGGATGACAGACAAGGAGACTGTCAGACATGTTTTAAAGGACCTGGAGCCATGTGCGGACCGCAGTTTCTTGAGGATGGCAGACTGGCAGAATATGCAAGGGAGATTGCCCGGAATGCGAAGAATATGCTTGGGGCCAGGCCCTGTCCGGTGGGCCGGATGCCGGTGATCATTGCCAATGGGTTCGGAGGATTGTTCTTCCATGAGGCATGCGGACATTCGCTAGAAGGGACTTCGGTTGCCAACGGGTGCTCTGAATTCGCAGGCAGGATCGGGACCAGGATCGCTTCTGAGAAAGTAACGCTGGTGGACGACGGTTCTATTGCCGGGGAATGGGGGTCTCTTGGAATAGACGATGAAGGGATACTGACACAGAAGAATGTACTGATCGAGGATGGTATCTTGAAGGGATACCTCTTAGACAGGATGGATGCAAGAAGGATGGGACTTAAACCAACCGGTTCGGCAAGGCGGGAGAATTATCGGTTTGCTCCGGTTTCCCGTATGACGAATACATACATTGCTCCGGGAACGGATAAGCTTTCCGATATGTTGGGTTCAATAGATAAGGGATTGTTTGTGAAAGATATCAATGCCGGATCGGTGGATCCCCTGACGGGAGAATTTAATTTCAATACAGGAGAGACCTATCTGATCGAGAGGGGAAAGATCACCGTACCCCTTAAGAGTGCGACTCTGATCGGTACCGGAAGAGAGATTCTGCCTAAAATAGATATGGTGTCGGACGATTTCGCGCTGGGGCAGGGATATTGTTATGCAGGAAGCGGTCAGATCCCTATCGGAGCCGGCCAGCCTGCGGTGCGGATCGCTGAGATGACAGTAGGAGGAAAAGAATTATGACAGGTGTATGGGAAGAGGCAAATGTCAGAAATTTCATCAGGCGGCTTAAGGACGAAGGATTCGAGCATATAAGGCTGTCTGTTAATTCCAGAAAAACACTGTTTCTTTCGGTACAGTGCCAGAAGGTGAAGACATACGAATATGGAAGCAGCAGGATGTATGCCGCGGAAGCGGTATGGGACGGAGAGTACTGCTGCGCGTCTGCGAATTCCCTGGAAGAAGATGATGAGATGATCCGCAGGCTTAAGGAGACGGCAGGAATCTTCGGCAGCCGGGAGTTCCCGGATAAGATAAGAGAGAGCAGAGATTACAGGGGGCAGCGGTGGCGCACGATTGAAAAAGAAGAGATTGCTGAGTGCTTAAGGTATGCGGAACGAGAGGCGCTTTCCTGTGAGAAGGCGGATTTTGTGGAGCGATGTGAATATCAGCAGTATGAAGAAACCATAACCTTGCTGGATGAGGATCTGAATTATTTGGCAGATGACGACGGGGATTGTACATTTACGATCCGGGTGTCGGCAAGAGACGGTGACTCTGTGTCGGCTGCGACGAAGCTTGCGGTAGTGGATATAAAGGAACGGGAAGAATTCTTAAGGACTGTACAGGATCTGGCGAGACGGGCGGCTAAGCATGCCAGATTCGGTCTTCATGGGGAGAAACTTCCATCGGGAAGTTATCCTATCGTGCTTGAAAACTGTGTGATGGCAGAGCTTATCGGACACTATCTGCCTATATTCTATGCAGAGAATATCAGGCAGAATAACAGTGTACTGACAGGAAAAGAGAAGACGCAGGCAGGATGCAGGTTTCTCAGAATAGAAGAAGATCCTTTCAGCGTGAAAGGAACCCGCAGACGGAGGATCGATGATGAGGGGACACCGGTTTCCGGGAAACTCCTGATTAGGGAAGGTGTATTTGAGGCTTCACTATATAATAAGAAGAGCGCGGCTGAGGCGGGGTGTAAAAGTACCGGGAATGGATTTAAGCCAGATGCCGCGGCGGATATCGGAACAGGAGTTACGAATGTCATCCTCTCCTCAGAGAAAGATGTTTTTTCGGGAAAAGAGATGATCAGGACTTCGGAAGGCGGAATCTATATTACGAAGGTTGAGGGAATGTTCGCGGGAGCAGATCCGGAGAGCGGAGATTTCTCTCTGCTGGCCAGCGGAAACCGGATCGAGAACGGCAGGGTATGCACAGCGGTCTGTCAATTTACAATAGCGGGAAATATCTGCGAATTGTGGAAGGATATTGAAATGATTGGAGATGATCCGGTATACCGGATGACAGGCGCGGCGTGTGTCGTGAGCCCGACAGTTAGGGTGAAAAGCCTTATGGTGTCCGGGGAATGAAGTTGTTGGGAGAGCGGGATGAGATGCCTGGATTTGATCATGGCAAAGAAAAGTGTACTTCTGCTATGGAACTGAACGAGCTAAGTGACCGGGCGTTCAGAGAATATACTTATGCGGTTGCGGCAAGAAAAACCGACATTACAGCGGTAATATTACACAATGGTCAATGTGTTTATGGAATGATATAGAAAAATACCATAAAGACTCTTATTTATCGGGAAATTCGATTGGACTTGCTTATATATAGAAGGTACACTTAATATCAGAAAATATCTAAGTGTAAAAAGGTATAAAGTATATCGGATGACAGGAGGAATTACAGTATGGTTGTAAATAGGGTATGCGGTATGTGTCAGGGCGGATGCCAGGTGAATGTTACAGTAGAAGACGGAAAGATTGTGAAGGTTGAACCGGATAAGGATTCGCCGAAAGGAAGGTTATGTATCAGAGGGGCGCTTACACCTCAGCTGCTGTACAGCGAGGATCGTCTGACTTATCCGCTCATCCGGGAGGGGAAGAGAGGCGAAGGGAAGTTCCGCCGTGCCTCATGGGAAGAAGCTTATGAGTACGCGGCAGAATTGATCAAGAAGACCATGGGGAAATACGGTGAGCGCGCGATGGCCTCTTATCTGGGAAGAGGAGTCTTAGGGATGCCGGTGGGAAGGATACTTTCCAATAATCAGAAGCCCTGTCTGATGAAGCGCTTGGGTTCGCCCAATGATTTTAACGCGTCGTCAATCTGTAATATGGCATCCAGCACGGTTACTCCGGTTACGACGTCGGGGCTGAATACCCGCATGATGGTGCAGGATATTCCGAACAGTGATTACATATTCTCGTGGGGGAAGAACCCGGTGACAGATGACGGGCCGCAGGGGTTGATCAAGAGTATTAAGGCGGCTAAGGAGAGGGGAGCCAAATTAGTCGTTATTGATCCTCGGAAAAATGGAATCGGCGAACTGGCCGATCTGTGGGTACCTGTGATCCCGGGAGCAGACGGCGCGCTGGCTCTTGCCATGCTGAAACGGATCATTGACGGTGAGAGATACGATAAGGAATTTGTCCGGGATTACACACGCGGCTTTGCGGAATTCGCGGCATATCTGGATACCCTTACAATAGAACAGTTGTCCAAGTGGTGCGGTGTATCGGAGGAAATGATAGACAGGCTTGTAGATATATTCTGTTCTACGAAGAAGATTTCACTGGTTGCCTACACGGGTTTGGAATATCAGCTCAGCGCGATACAGAATAACCGTGCGATCTTCGTACTCTGGGCAATTACCGGGAAGCTTGATGTGGAAGGCGGGATCTATCTGAATTGCAAGAATGTGGCGAATTTCCGGTTAAATGAACTTCCGACAGAGAATAAGCCGATCGGCATGGATGAATTCCCGATGTTCTACAAGTTCATGGGCGGCGGACAGTTCTGCCGTTTTCCCAAAGCAGTTCTTGAGGATGACCCATATCCGGTGCGGGGGCTTATCCTGGCAGGCGGTTCTCCGGTGTTGACCTTCCCGGACAGCAAGAAGTGGCGGAAGGTATATGAGAAGCTTGAGTGTTTCATCGTGTCAGACCGATATCCGACGGAGGACAGCCGCTATGCGGATGTAGTTTTCCCGGCGTGTACGGTGTTCGAGACCTATAAGCCGGTAATGGGAGCAGATGGTAAGGTTACGTTGATCGAACCGGTGATCGAGCCGGTAGGGGAGAGCCGGGATGATGTGCTGATCCTTGCCGGGATAGCGAAGAAGCTGGGAGTAGGGGATGATTATCCCGGATCTGTAGAGGAGTTGAAGGAGTGGCTCTGTCAGATGATACCTCCGTATGCAGGAGATTTTGCGGCGGGTGGGAAACAGGCGGCGAGAATCTATCAGAAATATAAGACTGGAGAACTCAGGGCGGACGGACAGCCTGGATTCCCGACGCCGTCCGGCAAGTTCGAGATCTGTTCGGTTCTTCTGGAGGAGAATGGATTTACGCCGTATCCGGAATATAAGGATATCCGTTCAATTCCGGCGCTTGACCGTCCGGAATTCCCATTTACTATGACGACCGGAGCAAGGAGCATGCACAGGATGGGAGTGTTCGGTGCGAATCTTCCCGGTGTGGCGAAGGCAGAGCCGTATCCGTACATGGATCTTGATCCGGAGGATGCCGAAGAACTGGGAATCGAAGACGGGGATTGGGCACAGGTCACGACTCCGTTTGGTACAGGAACCTTCAAGACCCGTGTATGCGGTATGGCGCGGCACTGTATCCATATCCCCCATGGCGGCGGAAGCGTGTATATGCCGGAAGCGTGGAAGAAAGGCAATGTCAATGATCTGACGAGCCTTGATTATAATGATCCGATCACCGGATTTGTTACTATGAAGTCTGTACCGTGCAGGGTTGAAAAATCTGAGATGACTATGGAGAGCTAAATATAGCCAAAAGTGTATGCGCGCTACTATGTAGAAATGTCTGATCCGGTAATTTTTTGTAATCAAGAACAATTTACAGAGCCCTGTGTGGCTGTATTATGCAGTTTATATAGGAAGATGATATCTTTTTGAACAAGTTACATAAAAATGGGAAAAGCACTTGAATTTTTGTATCAGATTTAGTACAATTATTACCAGTTGAGGATTATTTAACAATGTAACAGGTTAATAGCTTCACGACTAATAGGACTGCGTAAACAGTTAATAAAACTTTAGGAGGAATTAATCATGGCAGTAAAAGTAGCGATCAATGGATTCGGACGTATCGGACGTCTTGCATTCAGACAGATGTTTGGAGCAGAAG
>CANDQP010000158.1 GCA_947388185.1 uncultured Dorea sp.
AATATACGGAGGGTGACCTTGAAGCAAAGCATATCCTGATAGAGCGGAATCTGCGACTTGTCGCGCATATCGTGAAGAAATACCAGTCCTCCCCGGAAGATACGGAAGATCTGCTGTCCATAGGTACGATAGGGCTTATCAAGGCGGTTGTGACCTTTAACCCGGACAAATGTGTCAGGCTTGGGACTTATGCCGCGCGCTGTATCGAGAACGAGATCCTGATGTATATGCGGGCAAAGAAGAAATCATCGAAAGAGATATCCCTGTATGAGCCTATCGGAACCGATCGGGAGGGTAATGAGATCCAGCTCTTTGATATTATCGAGACGGAAGAGGATGACGCACACAGGAAGGTAGAGTTAAACGACGATATCCAGATGTTGTACCATAAGGTGGAATCAGAACTGTCGCCGCGTGAGCGGCTGGTGCTGAAGATGCGGTACGGTCTGTATAATGAAGAAGAATATACCCAGCGGGAGATTGCAAAGCAATTGGGCATCTCCCGATCTTACGTTTCACGGATAGAAAAGAGTGCGATCGAGAAATTGCGGGGGTATTTCTAGTACATCATTGCATTAATTATCGAGTAATAAGCACTTGCTATCCATGCCATCTGCACGCCTTCGAACCTAGATGTAGCCCGCTACACCGTCGGTTCGTAGACGCACAGCTGACACGAATATCAAGCACTATTACTTCAAGATTAATGCAATGATGTACTAGTTGAATAGGATAACAGGGATCAGGCGAGCTGTTTGCCGGGTCTCTTTTTTTGGTTTCCTTATTAAAACAATCTTTGCTTTCTTAAGAGAATCTTTAGAAATAGAAGAAAGGGGTTCGGATATCTTCAGAATATGTTTAGAAATACATAGTGGGGTTCTTTAGATTTTCAGAGTAGAATAATACTCACAAGGACAGCCAGAGAGTTTTACAGCTATGAAAGTGAAGGGGGATCCGTATGAAGGTATTGATATTAAGCGGAAGATTTGGATTTGGACATAAGATGGCAGCTAATGCAGTCAGGGAAGAGCTTGAGCGGCAGGATAAGAGTATTGAGATCGTACAGAAGGATCTGCCGGAATATTTTTATCCTCATATCAGCAAATTGATCTATAAGGTGTTCGGGCTTGTGGCAGAGCGCTGCCACGGAATCTACAATCTGATATACAAGATATCAGGGAGGATGAATTCCGGGACCAGGCCGGGAGGACCGCTGATCTATCGCAAATTTCAGAAAATGATGGAAGAATATATGCCGGATGTGATCGTGTGCACACATCCATTCTGTATGAAAGCGGCGGCAACCTATAAGGCGAAATCGGACAGCCGGATACCGCTTGTCACCTGTATCACCGATATCAGCATGCACAAGGAATGGTATGCGAAGCAGACCGATCTCTATCTGGCGCCGACGAAGGAGGTTAAGGATAATCTGATAAGCTTTGGAGCGGCGCCGGAGAATGTGATGGTAACAGGAGTGCCGGTACGGCAGCAGTTTTTGAAGGGCGCGGACAGTGAGAAGCATGCATACAGGGCAGACCTGTATGAAAGAGACATCGACCATGGATATGAGAAGCATGTGCTGATCATGGGAGGCGGTTTAGGCATTATGCCGGGGCTTGAGAAGCTTCTGTACATGCTTCATGAGACGCCGGGAGTCCGCACGACGGTGATCACCGGAAAGAACCAGAGACTGTATGAGATGTGGGAAGGCCGGTTTGATGATGTGGAAATGAAAGGATATGTTGAAAATATCGGGAAATATATGCGGAATGCAGATCTTGTCATAACGAAAGCCGGAGGGATCACGCTCTTCGAGCTATTACACAGTAAGGTCCCTATGTTCATCATCCGTCCGTTCCTGGAGCAGGAGACCGTGAATGCGAGATATGCCGAGGAGAAAGGATTCGCCAGGGTGGTATGGGATAGTAAGGAAGATTTTATCGGAGGGCTGCGGGCGCTTCTTAATGATCCGGGGCAGTTAGAAGAGATGAAGGCGTGTATGCATAAGGCCAAATGCGAGATGATAGATTGTGAACTGTCCCAGGCAGTCTGGGCAATCATAGAGCGCGGTTTTGAATATCTGTCTGCATTCGAGTTCGTATCTTCCGAACGGAGTCTCTTTGGCAGGGAATTGCCGCAGTTGCCGGCCTGTTCCGGCTGGTGCGAAACAGGTATTTCCAAAGCTGCTGTATAGTCTGAGATGACAGAGGAGGGAATCAGAATGGGAACATATATTACAGTGGGTATCATATTACTCGGCGCTTCAGCGCTATGCTACAGCCTGCTGCCGTCAGCCGGCCTCAAATACCTATGGAAACAGAAGAGCAGGCAGAGAGCAAGGGGCGGCAGTGCGGACCGCAGGCTGTATCTCACATTCGACGACGGGCCAAGCAGGGCGTATACCGGAGAGCTATTATGTCTGTTGAAGCAGTATCAGATCAAGGCCAGCTTCTTCATAGTTGCAGAATTTGCCGGGAAGAATCCGGATCTGATCGAATGGATGGAAGAAGAAGGACATCTTGTGGGAATCCACTCCGTACAGCATAAGAATGCGCTGTTCCGCGGAAGACGCTTCATCCGTGCGGATCTGAGGGAATCTGTTGAGACATTGGAGAAAATGGGCCTGAATATCCGATACTATCGGCCGCCATGGGGGCATCTGAATCTGTGGACCCTGTTCTATATCAGGAATCAGAAGCTTAAGCTGATTCTGTGGGATGTGATGGCAAACGACTGGTCGGCCAGGGAGACGGCCAAGTCTATCAAGGAGAAACTGTTGAAGCGGGTGTTCCCGGGAGCGGTTGTGTGTCTTCACGACGGAAGAGGGGCGGCCGGGGCGCCGGAAAGAACCATAGAAGCGCTGAAAGAATCGATTCCGCTTCTTCTGGAGCAGGGATATTCCTTTGAAAGGATGGACGCCTATGAATACTAATATTTCCATGCAGAAAATGGTCAGGTGCGGCGCAGGCTTTCTTGTGTTTGCAGCGGCTGTATTATTCCTACTGCTTCGCGGGACAGATATCGGGACGGTCGCGGATGCTCTGGCCGAAACTTCATTGCCGTATCTCATTGCGGGAATTCTGATGGCAGAGGTATTCCATCTGTCAGAAGGGATCAATTTACGGATCCTGCTCCGTTCCTTTGGGTATCCGGTTACATTCTGGCAGGGAATGAAATATGCATATATAGGCTTCTTCTTCAGCTCCATTACCCCGTCTTCCACAGGAGGTCAGCCGGCGCAGTTATATGCGATGAAAAAGGACGGAATCGAGATCGCGCACGGAACACTGGCGCTCATTGCGGAGCTGACGAGCTTCCAGATTGCGGTATTCTTCATGGAGATCATGGCTGTCAGGGCAGTTCTTATGGGCTGGATCCGTCCAAGCGGAGAACTTATGGTACTTGCAGGACTAGGATTCCTTCTGAACATTCTGTTTATTGCAGGTCTTTTGTCGGTCATGTTCTCCCGCAAGCTGAAAGACAGGCTTCTTAAGTGTCTGTATAGAGTAATCGACCGGATTCCGGTGAAGGATAAGAAGAGATGGAAGGGGAAAATGGACGGGGCGTTCTGTGATTTTCAAGAATGTGCAGATCTGATCCGAAGAGATCCCAAAGCCATGTGCAAGGTCATTTTGGTCAGTCTGTGTCAGGTAGTCAGTTGGTTCAGTGTTCCCTTCATGGTATCTCTTGCCATGGGCGAGCGCGGGACCGGGTATCCGCAGATCTTCCTGCTTCAGACCGTACTCTTCATGACGACGGCGCTGCTGCCCTTCCCGGGAGCGGCAGGAATCAGCGAATACGCATTCATCAGGCTGTTCTCCGGCGTATTTACGAAGCATCCGATGGCAGTGGCGACTCTGGTGAACAGAGGGATCAGTTTCTATTGTCTGCTTGGGGTCAGTGCAGTGATGGCAGCCGTCTTATGGAAATGCAAAGGCACATCTTGTCGAAATATGTCTAACAGTAATTCTTGCAATTCTTCATCTTATCTATTAAGATAGAATATACACAGCGGATGGATCGATTCTCCCATATCCGGGAGAATCCATTCCGCATTTTCAGACGGTAGATTTTCTGTCGTTATCAGGCCGGATCGGCCAAGTATCAGCAATCAGAGCCAATATTTCAAGGAGTAAATGATGTCATTCAGTACAATTTTATCTGCGGCCATTCAGGGGCTGCATGTGGATATGATCCATGTGGAGGCAGACGTAAGCAACGGCCTGCCCGTGTTCCATATGGTAGGCTATCTCTCCTCAGAGGTCAGAGAGGCTTCCGAACGCGTAAGAACCGCGATCCATAATTCCGGTTTCCAGATCCCGGCGAAGAAGATGGTCGTTAATCTGGCTCCGGCAACCGTCAGGAAGAAGGGCTCCTCCTTCGATCTTCCGATCGCGCTGGCAATCCTGTCTTCCATGGGGATATTTCCGGGGGAGCAGCTTAAGGAGACACTGGTGATCGGGGAATTGAGCCTTGACGGAAGCATCAAAGAGGTGCCGGGAATCCTTCCGATCGTGATGCAGGCCAAGGAAGAAGGGTGCAGAAGATGTATCATCCCCAGGCAGAATGTACGGGAGGGCGCATTGATCAGGGGGATGGAGATCATAGGCGCGGCGCATCTTGAGGAGATCTGTCGGTATCTGAATCAGGAAGAAGAACTGGAAGCCGTAACGGGCGGGATGCAGGAAGGAATGCAGGATGTACAGGGGAAGGAAACTCTGGATTACAGCGATATCAAGGGACAGGAGGCAGTGAAGCGTGCCATGGAGGTGGCGGTGGCAGGAGGCCATAATCTGCTTCTGATAGGGCCGCCCGGAAGCGGGAAGTCCATGATGGCAAGGCGGGTTCCGACGATACTTCCGCCGCCGGCACTGGAAGAGAGCATTGAGATCACGAAGATCTACAGCATCCTTGGTATGGTAGACAAGGAGCGCCCGCTGATAACGGGCAGACCGTTCCGCAGCGTCCATCATACGGTGACGAAGACGGCGCTTGCCGGGGGAGGGATGATCCCGGTGCCAGGGGAGATCAGCCTGGCGCACGGAGGTGTATTATTTTTGGATGAACTGACAGAGTTCCAGAAGCCGGTGCTGGAGGTGTTAAGACAGCCGCTTGAAGAACGGCAGATCCGGATCACAAGAGCCCTGGGGAACTTCGTATTTCCGGCGGACTTCATCCTGATCTGCGCTATGAACCCCTGTCCGTGCGGTAATTATCCGGATTATAACAGATGTACCTGCACGCCGGTGAAGATCCAGCAATACTTAAGCAGGATCAGCCAGCCGTTCCTGGATCGGATCGATATCTGTGTGGAAGCGCCAAGACTCCAATATGAGGCGCTTACAGACGGGGGAGGGCAGGAGAGCTCTGCGAAGATCCGGGGCAGGGTATGCGCGGCGCGGAAGGTACAAAAGAAGAGATATGAGGGCAGGAGGATTCTTACGAATTCCGTGCTGGGGGTAAATGAACTGAAGGAATTCTGTCATCTGGGAAAGGATGAAGAATCATTGATGCGTCAGGCATTTGGAGCTCTCGGACTTACGGCGAGGACCTATCATAAGATTCTGAAGGTGGCAAGGACGATCGCTGATCTGGATGGGAGTGAGAGGATCCGGGAGCAGCATTTGAAAGAAGCGATCGGATACCGGACGCTGGATAAGAAGTACTGGAGGTGACAGGAAGTGAGATATGAATACTGGCTTGCGGCAATTCCCATATTGACAGACCGGAAAAAAAGATTGCTCAGAGAAGAATACGGAGATGCCAAAGCCGTATATTATATAGAAGAAATACAGTTCAGGTTTCTGGATTATCTCGAAGAAAGGGAAGTGGAGGCGATTCTTCGGGCCAAAAAGACCAAAGATGTCGAGAAGGAATGGGAGCGGCTGGCAGATCAGAATATCCGGTTTGTTCCGTATTATGACGGAGAATATCCCAAGCGGCTCCTGCAGACGGCGGATCCGCCCTACGCGCTGTATGTGAAAGGCAGCCTCCCCAGGGAAGGGAGTGTATCCGTTGCGATCGTGGGCGCAAGGAAATGTACGACCTACGGAGAGCAGCTGGCACTTGAGTATGGGGAATATCTTGCATCGAACGGTGTACAGATCATAAGCGGCATGGCAAAAGGGATCGACGGTGCAGGACAGAGAGGCGCGTTAAACGGCAGAGGGAGGACTTACGGAATATTGGGGTGCGGCGTGGATATCTGCTATCCAAGGGAACATATCGGCCTGTATATGGATATCCAGACATCCGGCGGGGTGATCTCTGAGAAGCCGCCCGGATGCCCGCCGCTTCCCATGTATTTCCCTGCAAGGAACAGGATCATTAGCGGCTTATCGGATGTGTTGTTAGTGATGGAGGCAAGACAGAGGAGCGGTTCGCTTATTACGGCAGATCTGGCGCTGGAACAGGGAAGGGACGTATATGCGCTGCCGGGTCCGGTGACCAGCCAGTTAAGCATAGGGTGTCATCACTTGATCCGGCAGGGTGCGGGAATCCTGATTTCGCCGGAAGAATTGCTTGCGGATCTGGGGATCGGGGACATGAGCGAAGAGCATAAAGCAGAACAAAAATCTGACAAAATGATAAGTTTTAAAATTAAATGCGACAAGAGGTATTAAAGCCTCTGCCGCATTT
>CANDQP010000159.1 GCA_947388185.1 uncultured Dorea sp.
AAGTACAGTTATTATCCGGGATGCACTTTGAGAACAAAGGCAAAGGATCTGGATGTCTATGCGAGGGCTTCAGCAGCGGCGCTTGGAATCGAGTTAGAAGAGATCGAAGACTGGCAGTGCTGCGGCGGGGTCTATCCGCTTGGTTCGGACGAGATCGCGACGAAGCTGTCTTCCGTTCGTGCGCTGAATGCGGCGAAGGAGAAGGAACAGGATCTCGTAACGATGTGTTCCGCGTGTCATCATGTGATCAAACGTGTCAATGATGATATGAAGAATGTGGAGGACATCCGTACCAGAGCGAACAATTACATGGAACTTGAGGAGCCTTACGCAGGTGAGACGGAGGTTCTTCATTTCCTGGAAGTCCTTCGTGACAGAGTAGGATTTGACGAATTGAAGAAGAAGGTTAAGAATCCGCTGACGGGTAAGAAGATCGGTGCATATTATGGCTGCCTGCTCCTTCGCCCAAGCAAGCTCTTAAGCTTTGACGATCCGGAGAATCCGGCGATCATTGAAGATTTCATACGCGCCATCGGAGCAGAGCCGGTAGTATATCCATACCGCAACGAGTGCTGCGGCGGTTACATTTCCTTAAAGGAGAAGGATCTGTCCAAGGGAATGTGCGAGAAGATCATGGCAAGCGCCGAAGGCTTCGGAGCCGAGATGCTCACGACGGCATGTCCGCTCTGCCTGTATAATCTGAATAAGAGTACGGGAGCAAAACTTCCGGTCGTCTACTTTACAGAGCTTCTGGCAGAAGCGTTGGGCGTAAAAGAAGAAGTGAAAGAGGAGGTGCAGAAGTAATGAGTTCCGAGAAGAAACAGGCGGAGCTGATCAAGGAGATCAGCGGCGTGAATCCGCTCAAATGCATGAAGTGCGGCAAATGTTCTGCATCCTGCCCGTCCTATAACGAGATGGATATCAAACCGCATCAGTTTGTATCCTATGTGATCAATGAAGATATCGAGAGCCTGGTGAATTCCAAGTCATTATGGAAGTGTCTCTCTTGTTTTGCATGTGTGGAGAGATGTCCGCGCGATGTGAAACCAGGCAAGCTTATCGACGCTGCAAGACAGGTGGTAGTGCGCCAGAAGGATCAGAATTACCTGTTGGCAGATGAGATCCCAGAGCTTTTGGATCCAGAGCTCCCGCAGCAGTTATTAGTCAGTGCATTCAGAAGATATAGGAGGTGAGTCTAAGTGCAGAGGATAGGAGTATTTGTCTGCCATTGCGGAAGTAATATTGCCGCTACGGTGGACGTAAGCAAAGTAGCAGAGATGTCTCTCATGGAGCCGGGCGTTGTCCATGCCGAAGACTACCAGTATATGTGTTCCGAAGCAGGCCAGGCTAAGATCGCCGCAGCGATCAAGGAGAAGAATTTGACAGGAATCGTCGTATGTTCCTGTTCCCCGCGTATGCATGAGGCTACATTCAGAAAGGCGGCGGAGCGTGCGGGACTGAATCCGTACATGGTAGAGATCGCCAACATCCGTGAGCATTGTTCCTGGATCCATAAGGATATGGAAGAGGCGACCAAGAAAGCAGTGATCCTCATGAGGGCGGCGGTTGCGAAGGTGAACTTAAACGCTCCGCTTCAGGCGGGAGAGAGCCGTGTGACCAAGAGGGCGCTGGTGATCGGAGGCGGAATCGCAGGTATCCAGACAGCCCTTGATATTGCGGACGCAGGCTATGAGGTTGATATCGTGGAGAAGACGCCGAGTATCGGAGGAAGGATGTCGCAGCTTGACAAGACGTTCCCGACTCTTGACTGTTCCGCGTGTATCCTGACGCCGAAGATGGTGGAAGCGTCAGCCCATGAGAAGATCACCATCTATACATACAGCGAAGTAGAGAAGGTAAGCGGGTTCGTAGGAGACTTCACCGTGGATATCCGCAAGAAAGCAAGAAGCGTGGATATGAACAAGTGTACCGGCTGCGGAGTCTGCCAGGAGAAATGTCCGTCCAAGAAGGCTCCGAGCGAGTTTAACAGAGGCCTGAACACCAGAAGCGCCATCTACACCCCGTTCGCACAGGCGATCCCGAATGTGCCGGTAATCGACCGTGAGGCGTGTATCAAGTTCAAGACCGGGAAGTGCGGAATCTGTTCCAAGGTCTGTCAGGCAGGCGCCGTCGACTACGAGCAGAAGGATGAGATCATCTCAGAGAAGTACGGTGCGATCGTTGTCGCGACAGGGTTTGATACCATCAACCTGGACAAATATGACGAATACGCATACAGCCAGAGCAAGGATGTCATCACGTCCTTAGAGTTGGAGCGTGTAATGAACGCCGCAGGACCGACTCACGGACACCTGGAGCGTCTCTCCGACGGAAAGGCTCCGAAGGAGATCGTATTTATCCAGTGTGTGGGAAGCCGCTGTTCCGACGACAGAGGCAAGCCGTACTGTTCCAAGATCTGTTGTATGTATACGGCGAAGCACGCCATGCTGATCCGTGACAAATACCCGGATGTGAACGTGACCGTATTCTATATCGACGTGCGTACGCCAGGTAAGAACTTCGACGAGTTCTACAGAAGAGCGGTAGAGCAGTACGGAGTGAATTACATCAAAGGACAGGTCGGAAAGGTAATCCCGCAGCCGGACGGAAAGCTCCTGGTACAGGGATCAGACCTTCTTGATAACCGTCAGATCTTAAAAGAAGCGGATATGGTAGTCCTTGCCACGGCGATCGAGCCGAATCCAGACGTGCGTAAGATCGCGACCATGCTGACTGCAAGCATTGACACGAATAATTTCCTGACAGAAGCTCATGCGAAGCTCCGTCCGGTAGAGTCGCCGACAGCCGGTATCTTCTTATCCGGCGTATGCCAGGGACCAAAGGATATCCCGGAGACGGTTGCCCAGGCGGGAGCTGCCGCTGTAAAAGCGATCGGGCTTCTTGCGAAGGATAAACTGATGACCAACCCATGTACCGCACAGTCAGACATCCTGCTGTGTAACGGATGTTCTACCTGTGAGAATGTATGTCCGTACGGTGCGATCACTTATGAAGACAAAGAGGTCAACGACCATGGAATCCGCGAGACACGCCGTGTGGCAGTGGTAAATAACGCACTCTGCCAGGGCTGCGGCGCTTGTACCGTTGCATGTCCGTCAGGAGCCATGGATCTGCAGGGCTTCTCCAATAGACAGATCTTAGCGGAGGTGGATGCAATATGCCGTTAGAAAATAAAGAATTCAAACCGAAGATTGTGGCATTCTGCTGTAACTGGTGCAGTTACGCGGGAGCCGACCTGGCAGGAAGCAGCCGTCTTACCTATCCTGCCGATGTGAAGATCATCCGCGTGCCATGTTCCTGCCGTGTGAATCCCATGTTCATCTTAAGAGCATTCGAGAAGGGGGCAGACGGAGTGATCATGTGCGGATGCCACCCGGGAGACTGCCATTACAGCACCGGAAACTACTATGCGAGAAGACGTATGACGCTGTTATTCTCCATGCTTGACTACATCGGCGTGGAAAACGGACGTACCCGTGTAGAATGGGTATCTGCGGCAGAGGGCGTGAAGTTCTCTGAGACGATGAACAGTTTCGTAGAGAAGATCTATTCTCTCGGTGAAAATGTAAGATTGGGGGATCTAAGATGCAAGAGTTAATTAACCGTGCAAAAGAGCTGCTGGCAGACGGAACTGTGGCACGGGTTCTCGGCTGGAAGGCCGGAGACTTGCCTTACAATCCGGAACCGGCTTACTTCGAGACAGAAGAAGATTTGAAGGATTTTGTATATAACGGGTTCTGCGGAGCCAACTTAAGCAAATACATGATCGAAGCTTCCAAGCTGGAAGGAAAGACCATGGTCTGCTTAAAACCATGCGATACATACAGCTTTAACCAACTGATCAAGGAGCATCGGGTAGACCGGGAGAAAGCTTATATCGTAGGCGTGGGATGCAAGGGCAAACTGGATATTGAAAGAATCAGGAAGCAGGGAATCAAAGGAATCGAGAGCATCGAAGGCGCAGAGATCACGGATGAAGCGGATACTTTGAAGATTCAGACCATTTACGGAGAGAAATCTATCTCCTACGCAGATGGTATGCTGGAGAGATGCCATGTCTGCAAGGGCAAGGATCACATGATCTTTGACGAGCAGATCGGAGAGTCCAAGGAGACGAAGGATGCGGAACGCTTCGACGAAGTAGCGAAGATCGAGGCGATGAGCCCGGAGGAGAAGTTCGCGTACTTCAGAAGTGAACTGAGTAAATGTATCCGCTGCAATGCCTGCAGGAACGCATGTCCTGCCTGCAGCTGCCGCAAATGCGTATTCGACAGCAACAAGTTCGACAGCTCCCAGAAGGCGAACGTGGACTCCTTCGAGGAGAAGATGTTCCACATCATCCGCGCGTTCCATGTGGCCGGAAGATGTACGGACTGCGGCGAGTGCAGCCGTGTATGCCCGCAGGGGATCCCGCTTCACCTGTTCAACCGCAAGTTCATCAAGGATATTGATGAATTATACGGGGAATACCAGGCAGGAGCAGATACCGATTCAAAAGCACCGCTTACAAACTATACGTTTGAGGATGCGGAACCAAGTATAGTAGGAAAGAGGGGATAATGTATGTATAAGATAGCCAAAGAGAATCTTTCCGCATTATTCCAGTTGATCGCGGAAACACGTGAGCTGTATCTTCCGGTGAAGACGGCCGGACAGACGAATTTTGCGGCGTGGAGCGAGGACGCAGAGGTAGATCTTGATACCTTAAAGACCGTAAAATCAGCCAAGGACGCATTCTTCCCGCAGAGCGAAGGTCTCTATACCGTGAAAAAAGAGGGAAAGAAGATGTCTATCGAGCCGGAGCGCTTAAAAGAGCAGGATTTCGTCGTATTCGGCATGAAGGCCTGCGACGTGAAGGGCTTAGAGGTATTAGACAAGGTATTCTTATCCGACCCGGTCGATACGTTCTATGCGGCAAGAAGAGATCATGGGACGGTCGTGGCTATGGCCTGCCATGAGCCGGAGGAGACCTGCTTCTGTAAGGTATTCGGAGTAGACGCAGCCAACCCGGCTTCGGATGTGGCGGTCTGGACAGTCGGAGACGAATTATATTGGAAGGCGCTGACCGAGAAAGGCGAAGCGCTCACGGAAAGCGTAAAGGAACTGCTCACAGAGGACGGCGCGGGCGAGGCGGCCGTAGAGGCAGAGAAAGAGAATATCCATAAGATCGTGGAGAAGCTTCCGTATATGAACCTGTCCTTAGAAGGATGGAACGGAGACGCGCTGTCTGAGAAGTTTGACTCTCCGGTCTGGGAAGAATTATACAAGCCATGTCTGGCGTGCGGTACATGTACCTTCGTGTGCCCGACCTGCCAGTGTTATGATATCAAGGATTACACCGCAGGAAACAGCGTATCCCGATATAGATGCTGGGATTCCTGTATGTATTCCGACTTTACGATGATGGCCCACGGCAACAACCGTACCAGCCAGATGCAGAGATTCCGCCAGAGATTCATGCACAAGTTAGTGTACTATCCGGCGAACAACGACGGGATGTACTCCTGTGTCGGCTGCGGACGCTGTGTGGAGAAATGCCCGCAGGCGCTTAATATCGTGAAGGTTGTGAAAGCATTTCAGAATCAGGGAGGTGAAAAATAATGGGAGAATGTACATGTCATAAGAATTATACATTAGATACTCTGATCCCCCAGGTCGGCGTGATCACGGATATCCGCCAAGAGACGCCGGATGTGAAGACCTTCCGGGTAAATGCGCCCGAGGGAGGTAAGCTTTTTGAGCATATGCCGGGACAGTGCGCTATGGTCTGTGCGCCTGGGATCAGCGAAGGTATGTTTTCCATTACTTCTTCGCCGACTAATAAGGAATATCAGGAGTTCAGCATCAAGCAGTGCGGTATCTTGACGGACTATCTTCACAGCCTGGAGGTGGGCGATGAGATCACGGTCCGGGGACCATACGGCAATTCATTTCCGGTAGAGACAGAGCTTAAGGGTAAGAACCTTCTGTTCATCGCAGGCGGTATCGGCCTTGCGCCTCTTCGTTCTGTCATCAATTATGTGCTTGACAACCGTGAGAATTACGGGACGGTGGATATCGTCTACGGCTCCCGTTCCGCGGAGGACCTGGTTCAGTTAAAGGAGATCCAGGAGGTATGGATGAAGGCAGAGGGCGTGAACGTCTACCTGACCATCGACAGAGAGCAGGACAATTGGGACGGTCATGTGGGATTCGTTCCGAACTATGTAAAAGAGCTTGGATTCGACACGGACAGGACGGCGCTGGTATGCGGGCCTCCGATCATGATCAAGTTCGTGCTTGCAGGCCTTAAGGAGCTTGGGTTCACTACAGAGCAGGTGTACACGACGCTGGAGCTTCGGATGAAGTGCGGCGTAGGCAAATGCGGACGCTGCAATATCGGTTCCAAGTATGTGTGCAAGGACGGCCCGGTATTCCGGTACGACGAGATCGACGAGCTTCCGAATGAATACTAAGGTCCGACCATTCGGCGAAAAACGCAGCAACAGAAATGTTGCGGAGAAGCTGCGAAGCA
>CANDQP010000160.1 GCA_947388185.1 uncultured Dorea sp.
CAGAGTACATGTTTCCCGCGCTCCAGGGCAGTCTTGATATATCCGTAATGTGT
Source organism: uncultured Dorea sp. (assembly GCA_947388185.1). Lineage (GTDB taxonomy): Bacteria > Bacillota > Clostridia > Lachnospirales > Lachnospiraceae > Sporofaciens. The sequence goes on from CANDQP010000160.1 coordinate 54, forward strand.
CTCATGGGGAGACGCAACGTAAACTGCGTCCACGGATTCGTAGAATTCATCCAGATCCGTATATGCGTCGATCTCCCATTTCCTTGCAAAACGGAGAGCACTGTCGGTATGAGGGTTGTAAACTCCCTGTGTACTCACGCCGCTTACCAGCTTCGCTTCCGGGATGAAACGATCTGCGATCCGGCCGGTGCCGATGATCCCGATCCGCTGGATCCGTTTATTCTTGGTGCGCAGCATGGTACTGGAAATATTCTTTGTCCGTTCCAGATATACAACTTTGCAGTAGTCCGACAGATAGTCGAACTGCCCGGTCCAGTCGGAACCAACCGTGAAAATATCTATTTTGTACTTCTGGATGTCGCGGAATTTCTGGCCGGCCGCCTCTTCAATGATGATCTCATCGGCAAATCCGGTTTTTTTAACATTGTCGATCCTTGTCATCAGGGGATCAATGACATTTAATTTCCCCCTTGTCCGGTCGTATTCTTCTGTAGTAACTCCGACGATCAGGTAATCTCCAAGCTGCTTTGCCCTCTGCAGAAGCCGGTAATGTCCCTCGTGGAACAGGTCATAGGTTCCATATGTGATAACCTTAGTCACACTATATTCCTCCCCAATTGTAGTTAAATATGCCGGCATACATACTGATGTGTCTTTTCACCGCAAGTTCCGTCATTGTTTGCCGCTATCTTTTCAAATGCCCGAATCTGCTCAGCTTTGTCAAATGCATGGCCGGTGATCGTTCCGTCAAGGAAATCCGGCAGAGTATTAAATGCATTTTCCTCACAGGCATATTGCAGCCATTCGGAATTCTCCCGGAAACCGGGTTCATTATCTGTTAATTCGTGTAGATCAAATTCAATGGGTATTTCCGTGTATGCCTCTGTCTTCATATTTATAAGGTAGAGCTTTCTGTCAAAAACAGAGAACAGGTGATACTCATCTTCATCATGTTCCCCGGATAAGGGAAGAAAATACGCCTTTGCCAGGGAAGGATAATACCCATTCAGAGGTTTTTCCGGAAGTTCAAAAGGCGGTTTCCACTCGGTCATTTCCCCGGTCACTTGATTCAGACGGATGAACATGTTCGCCCATTGCGGCGGGAAGTAAACATAATCTCCGCAGAAGGCCGGTATGCCGAATGGAACTTCCATACACTCATATCCATGGATGATATGGTTGCATACCAGGTTATCAGGGAAATCTGTGTATTCCCGGACTTCGCCGTTGGAAGGATTCCATCTTGTAATGATACTGCCATGATATGGAAGCAGCCACAGATCCGTAGCGTTTGGTATGATTCCGGCATAACCGCAGGAATGGCTCGTACCAACAGATATGACCTGTTTTTCTCCTGTCTCCGTATGGATGAGCAATATCTGGTTATCTGATGGGGAAGCCAGGTATAAGTATTCTCCGCTGATCCAGGATCCGCCGATCTTTTTTTCTCCATTTACCATTTGGATAAATATATCCAGATGACTGCCAAAATAACGAACCTCGTCGGATTCTGTGTCATATCGTACAATTGCCGGATAATTATTGGGGATCAGGAAAAGATATTTCCCGCATCCAATCGCTCCTGCAAATGCTCCTACCTGTTCGATGCACAGCTCTAGTTCAACTCTTTTCTCAATCTTTCCGTCGCTGATCACGACAATATCGCGTGCATTTGCAGGGCAGGCATAATGCCTTTCCCCAATTGTGATCACCTGTGAATAGTAAAAACCAGAAGCATAATCGGACAGATCACAGAAATATCTGTATTGATAATCGTCGGCGGGAGAGAAGTAGAGCTTGTTTCCCTGGGTGATCATCCATGCATCGTCTCCTGTGATGGTGAATCCAGGAATAATCTGTCCCTTCCAATCCGTATCCTCGGGAATGGAATGAATGTTGTTGTCTAAAATAAACAATGGTTTGCCGGCAATTCCAAACAGTGAGGTTATAGAGGTTGCCGAGTCTCCGATATATGCATCGCATTGTGCAATTGTATTTGTGATATCCGGCGTTTTATCGTAAATGCCAAGATCATATTTTATAAAATAGTTTTTCAACAGGTCATATGCCGGCCGGAAATCTGCCCGCATAGAATCAAGCGAAGATTCGAACAACGGATGCGGCCTCCACAGAAGGCAGGCATCTGTACGGTCACGGAAACAGGAAAAAACATATTCCATCTTCTTCAGGAAGGCACGGGTGTCTCCAAGCATTCCATTTAGGCTAGTGTTATAGAAGTATACCTTTTTTCGGTTCAGCTTCTCCTTCCATTCTTCAGGGGGTTCCGGCGGATTATTGCAAATTCGGATCACTCGGTCGAACTTGGGGGAACCAAAAGGCAGAAGTGTTTCTGCCGGCAGATCTGGATCAAAAAACTTCCGATACTTTTCAGCCTGTATAATGATATAGTCCGCCTGATAATAGGCAGAACAGGTAGCCTGTGCCTCACTCATTCCGCCGGAGGTAGAGTAGTAAGGAATGTAGATCAGCTTTTCCGTGCGTTTTTTTAACTCATAGGAGTAAAACCTTGGATCAACACTGGTGACATAGTTATACTGGTCGTAAGGATTATGAATATAAACAGCGTCCGGCCAGCGTTTCTGTATGTCGTAGTTTTCATAATGGGTTACCGGGACATACTCTGGAAAGTTTTCCCCCTCATAATGGTAGCTGCTGAATGTACCGTCAGGATTACGGTCATAGTAGGGGATCGGAACCACATACACATCACAGGCTTCATCTTCCTTGGCTGCCATCCACACGCTTTCCAGTGAATCCCACATAGCTGCTTTATATGGAAGAAACACGATCTCCAAACGATCAGGGACCAGGCTGCCGATCAGTTTACGCGCCTGTTTTACCTGCCGGGTCAACTCCTTCAGGATCTCACGGTGTTTTACTGGATTCTTAAGAGTCTGCGTCAATTGATACAAGCTTTCGCAATATTCTTCCAGCGCATGGACGCAGTCAGTACCTTCTCCATACAGCATTTCCAGCTCATTCCCTAAGGTAATAGCCGTTTCCTGACAGTCAGACAGGAGTTGTATAATTCCCTCTTCATCAATGTGCTTAGTCCCCAGGCTTAATTTCAAAGTCCTGTTTGCTTTTTCCAGCAGATTCACCATGGTAAGTGTCTGCTTTCGAAATGAACGGCTCATATCATCGGTCTCCTTAATTTGTATAGATCAAACAAAGTTACTGATTTAACCAATTGTCTCCTGAAGAATGGTCTGACGCATCCGCAGAAGCTCTAAGTCTTCCGAAAGAAGCGGGGACAATTGCAGGACAATCGGCAGCGCATCGGTGTATTGTTGATTGGATATCATAACCTTTAAAGTATCTTTCATCTGCCGGGCAAGCATCCGGAACTCATCGCCTGTATTCTGGACAGGAGTATTTGCCATGACCGTCATCTGGCGGATTAATTCGCGGATTACACTTGTCATGGAAGGATAAAAACGGATAGCTTTACGGAACAGACGCACAGCCTCCGGGAATTCCAGGCACTTTATTTTCTTCAATGCTTCTGATATACAGAGTGCAGATTGGCAGTCCTTGGGTAATTGGCTTCGGTTTTCTGGAGTGAACATTTCTTCTCTGTATTGAATCTGATAAAACTGCAGTATGTACCCGATATATTCTTCCAGAGAGTGAATCAATCTATCCCCGGTAAGATATCCGCGGATAAGCTCTTTTTCACATAATAGCTTCTTCAACCAGAAGCCATACAGAGGATTATCCCGGACAAGTCCTTCTGCCGCCCTTTCTAATTTATCCGTTTCCTCAGGAGGAATTAATTCTTTGACATTTGCTGCACATTGTTTCCAAATGTCCAGCCCCATTACGGATACCATTTTACACAAGTCCGCCTGCTGTAATATCGCTTCTTTTAGTGCCTGATGGTGCAGGTAAGCAGATTCGGTGCCTTCCATGCACTGTATAAAAGCTTCCTGGCGTTTGATATTGTCTATAGCCCCGGCTTGTCCGATTGCTTTCTGTAATTGCCAATATGGGGAATCTTCCGGGAAATGTGACAAAAGCTCAGGAAAATCGTTATATGATTTACTCCAGTTATCAAAAATAGGGTAGTACTGCTGCATCCAATTTTCTTCTTCCCATGGAAGTAATACTAAAAAATAAACCGCTTGCTTTATATCACCAAGTTTCAGGGCAGATTCCGTGCAGCTCAGACGAATTTGATATAATTTGGATGGAGCTTTGATCCGGCCTTCTGTCAAATCGCCATAACTCTGCTGGATCCAAAGCTCTGGTTTCGCATCCATGCCGGCCAGAGTTTCCTCAAATTGAATGCCATATTGAAGGATCTCTTCTGAGGCTCCGCGTTTGGTGTATATTGCAAGTAAAGTTGCGTAAATGTCCAAGCGAGCCAATTCCCAGGGATGTTCTTTTTCTAACATGAGAAGAGCTTCTTGCTCCGTCTTCTCGTAATCCCCTTTTTCATAAAGAATAGCCAGCAGATTCACCTGAAGCCAGCTTCGGTAAAAATTATCTTGATAGTTTTGGCAAAGTTTACGGCCTTTGCGGCAATATTCTTCAGCTTTTTCCAAGTCTGATGCTATCAGATATTCCTGTACGATCTGAAGATAATTTTTGACATAGGACGGTCGTTCCTGTATGTTTTTCAACAGCAAAGGAAGGTTTCTGGAAGATTTCTCTACACTTAACTTTCCAGTATCGGATATGTAGCCATAGTGATTTACATAAGCATTAAAATATTTGCAAGGTTCTAACCGGGGAACTATTTCTTCATGGACCGTATTTTCAAATGCTATTCCCGGAACAATGCGGGCCATCCGAAAAGCATGATAGTCTGAAAAATGGATCCCGTCCCATTCGGTAAAATTCTTCTGAATATAACAGGCAGAACCAAAGTTTTGATATTCGCCTGATAAAAAGAAATCCCGGATTTCTGTCACATCCTCAAACCATTCATCATCATCTATATACAAGAACCATTCGCCTTTGGCGGCCCATAATCCGACATTACGAGCGGCTGAGAAGTTGTTGCACCATGTGAAAGGAAGGACTTTATCTGTATACCGGCTGGCGATTTCCCGCACCCGTGTATCAGTCCCGGTAAACACGACGATCAATTCACTGGGTATCTGCATCAAAAGAGGGCGAAGAGAATCCAAACAACGTTCTAAAGAAGCAGCCCGATCTGACGCGAGCAGAGAAATGCTTAGCTGTATATTCATATAATAAGTATCTCCCTTCTGTAATGTATTTCTATAAATAATGGACTGGAGCCAGGTATGCATCAAAAGTATTCGTTCTGTTGGTATCCTGATGTCTGTAAAAAATGGGCGTTTTCTTTTACATACGAAATTAATGCCGTATGCAAAAGAAAGCGCCCATCCAATGGACCGGCGCTTTTGAAGTTGTAACTGTAATAACTACTGTAACAACTGAAGAACTCCCTGTGGTACCTGGTTTGCCTGAGCAAGCATTGCCTGAGAAGCCTGAACCAGAATGTTGTTCTTCGTATAAGCCATCATTTCCTTAGCCATATCTACGTCACGGATACGAGACTCAGCTGCGGATAAGTTCTCATGCTGAACACCAAGGTTGTTGATCGTGTGCTCCAGACGGTTCTGCAGTGCACCGAATGTAGAACGCATAGATGAAATCTTATCAATAGCTTTATTAATAGAGCTAATTGCTGAACGAGCAGCAGAAGATGTGTTGATCTTAACACTACTTCCAACACCGATGGCAGAAGAACTCATCTTAGAAAGACTAATTCCGATCAAGTTGTCTGTAGATCCAGACTCACCAACATGAAGAGAAATAGTACCAGCCTTAGAGAACAATGAAATTCCATTAAACTTAGCTGTCTTACCAATTCTATCGATTTCAGCATTCAGCTGAGTGATTTCTTTCTGCATCTCGCTGCGGTTAGCAGAAGAGTAGGTTCCGTTAGCAGACTGCGTAGCAAGCTCAACCATACGATTCAGCATGGAGTGAACTTCTGTCAGAGCACCTTCTGCTGTCTGGATGAGAGAAACACCGTCTTCAGCATTCTTCTTAGCCATATCAAGACCAGTGATCTGAGCACGCATCTTCTCAGAAATAGCCAATCCGGCAGCGTCATCACCAGCACGGTTGATTCTGTAACCGGATGACAGCTTCTCTAAGTTCTTTCCTACGGAAGAGTTATTGTTGTATAAATTTCTGTGTGCATTTAATGCGGTAATATTATGTTGAATTCTCATGGTTTTTCCTCCTTGAATTTGTGCCAGGGAATTCCTTTTCCCTGCATAATTATAAATTTTTTTGCATATTTTTTTGCCAAAGAAAAATACCGGGAGTAAAACAAACGTTCCTGTCCAGACATGCCGGCAATGTGTCCAGAAAGGTACACTTATTTGGACTGACCCGAAAACTTCTTGACATCTATATTATCGTA
>CANDQP010000161.1 GCA_947388185.1 uncultured Dorea sp.
TTGGCACAGTTGCTTAACGGGAAATCAACAATGCGGTACTTACCACCATATGAAACGGCCGGTTTGGCTACTTTGTTGGTCAGGTCATGCAGACGGGAGCCACGGCCACCGGCTAAAATCATCGCTAACATATTATTTTGTTTCATAGTGTGTCCTCTCTTTCCATTTATGTTACATAAGATTAGATTATTATACAATTTTTTTATCATTATTTCCATAATTTTGTATAAAAAAATAAAAAATTTTCCAAATAATTTTTGCATTATGTTGCCCGCATTAATTTACTTGACATCTTCTGCAAAAAACAGCAAAATAAAATATACAAATAAATGAATGATGAGGATAATTATGAATTTACTTACAATGGAACATATTACGAAGTCTTATACGGAGCGGAAGCTTCTGGATGACGTGGGATTCAGTATCAGTGAACGGGAGAAGATCGGTGTGATCGGAATCAACGGCATGGGGAAGTCCACACTGCTCAAGATCGCGGCAGGGATCGAGGAGGCGGACTCAGGGAAGATCAGTATGGGGAATCAGGTGAAGGTCTGCTATCTTCCGCAGACGTCGGTATTCAGAGAAGGAATGACGGTGCTTGAAGCGGCGCTCATGGGAAGCGGCAGCAGCATTGATAGTTTTGCAGCCGAGGCAGAGGCGAAGGCGATGCTGAACCGTCTGGGATTCACGGATTACGGGGAGAGGGTAGAGCATATGTCGGGCGGGCAGAGGAAGCGGGCGGCGCTGATCAATGTTCTTCTTGAACCGGCGGATATACTGATCCTGGACGAGCCGACCAATCATCTGGATTCAGAGATGTCCGAGTGGCTGGAGGAGTATCTGATCCGGTACAGAGGTGCGATCCTGATGGTGACCCACGACCGGTATTTCCTGGACCGCGTAGCCAGCCGTATCGTAGAGGTAGACGGCGGTAAGCTCTACAGCTATCCGGGGAATTATTCGGAGTTCGTCCGTCTTAAGGGAGAACGGCAGGATATGGAGCTTGCCGCACAGCGCAAGCGCAAGAGCCTGCTCCGTACAGAGCTTCAGTGGCTTAGCCGGGGCGCAAGGGCGCGGAGTACGAAACAGAAGGCGCATATAGACCGGATCATGGCCATGCAGGAGATCCAGGATATGCAGGAGGAGAAGCGGGTACAGATGGATTCAGTTGCCTCCAGGATGGGAAATAAGACGGTTGAAGTGTCGGGTATCAGCAAATCCTATGGCGAACGTGTCCTGATCAGGGATTACAGCTATATCTTCCTTAAGAATGACCGGATCGGGATCATAGGCCCCAACGGCTGCGGCAAGACGACGCTTCTTAAGATCATCCATGGAGATGAGAAGCCGGATACCGGAGGAATCGAGATCGGACAGACTATCCGCATGGGGTATTTTTCCCAGGAAAATGAATTCATGGATGAATCTGTGCGGGTGATCGATTATGTGAAAGAGGTGGGAGAGTATATCGCCACATCCGACGGCAGGATCACGGCATCGCAGATGCTTGAGAACTTTCTGTTCGACGGGGTGATGCAGTGGTCTAGGATCGAGAAGCTGTCAGGAGGGGAGAGGAGACGCCTTTATCTGCTCAGAGTGCTGATGAGCGCGCCCAATGTCCTGATCCTGGACGAGCCTACCAATGATCTGGACATTCAGACATTGACGATTCTGGAGGATTATCTGGACCGGTTCGACGGGATCATCATTATCGTGTCACATGACCGGTATTTTCTGGACCGCACGGTGAACCGTGTCTTCTCTTTTGAGGGGGAAGGGCAGATCCGCCAGTTTGAAGGCGGATATTCCGATTATCTGATCCGCAGGGAGCTTCTGAATCCGGAGGAGGGAGAGACTCCCGGGAAGGGTTCTAAGGGGAAGAACAGCCTTGGGGCGGAGAATTCTGACGGGACTGCGGTGCGCGCAGCGAAGGACTCCTGGAAGCAGCATGAGAAGAAATTAAGATTCACGTTCAAAGAGCAGAAGGAGTTCGAGACGATAGACGAAGAGATCGCGAAGCTGGAAGAGATGATCTGCGCCCTGGATGAACAGATCGCCGCGAACGCTACGAATTCGGCAAGGCTTAATGAACTGCTGAAGGAGAAAGCGGAGACAGAGCAGCAGTTGGAAGAGAAGATGGACAGATGGGTATATTTGAATGATTTGAATGATAAGATCCAACAAGGGATGTAAATTGTAGATAATCATAAGTATCTTGCTAAGATTTTCTGAAAATAACTCTTACATTTTGAGAATGAAAGTGGTATAATGTAAAAATAAAGGGATTATATGTCATTGGGATTACAACTTACAGATTACAACTTCATAGATTTAACTCCAGACATACTGGCGTACAGTCTCAGGCAGCGAGGGGAAGGTGCCGCAGTAGTGTACGCCTTTTTATGTGGACATCCTTTATAGCAGTAACATGTTAACGCAGAACCGGTAAGGAGGTAGTTATGTTCAAGATAGGAGATTATGTGGCACATTATAAAGAAGGTGTCTGTGAGGTAATGAGTATCGGGAAGCTGAATATTAGCTGCTCCGATAAGGAGAAGGAATATTATACATTGAAGCCTCTCTATGATGCCGGGGGAACTCTGTATACGCCAGTAGACAATGAGAAGAGACAGATCCGGGAAGTGATCTCCGGAGAAGAAGCGCAGGCATTGATCGATGATATGCTGAATATTGAGATGATCGGGGTAGCGGATGAGAAGAGACGCGAGCTGTCTTATAAGGAAGCGCTGCTGAGGAACCAGTGCAGAGATTGGATTTCTCTGATCAAGACCTCTTATATACGGAAGATGAACAGGCTTGCTTCCGGGAAGAAGGTCATTAATGTGGATGATAAGTATCTGAATATCGCAGAGAAATTCCTCTATGGAGAGTTCGCGGTTGCCTTGGGCCTGCCTAAGGATGAAGTGAAGGGATATATATCAGGTTATCTGAAGAGGGAGTCTTAGCAGATTTGATATAAGATAAGGGAATATCAGGAGATGCCAGAGGCATCTATCCCTGATATTCCCTTGTTGTCTTATCGCGGTATTTATACGGCAGGGCACTCCACGATATGGAGCCGGAAGCTTTCGTATTCTTCCGTGGCCGTCGGGAGCAGGAGTCCGCTGTTCATCAGCGCATCACCGGGATATTTCTGCCCGTGTACCAGGTAGACGCTGTCCGCCTTCAATCCCTTCAGGCACATCCAGCGTCCGGGACCGTTGGGGTGGATCTGGAGAGCGACGATGCACAGAAGCGCTTCGCTTCCGTCCGGTGCAGCAAATTCCCATCCATGATAGGCTTCCACCTTATTGGGATCGGTAAGCCGGTAATAATCTCCGTACTGGATGAGGTCATAATATTCCTTGAATTCTCTGATCTGAGCTTTTACAATGGTCTTCTCCTCTTCGGTCATCTTATTGACGTCCAGCTCATATCCGAACGTACCGGACATTGCAACTGTCGCCCTGGTATTTAACGGAGTGATACGTCTGGTCTGCTCGTTGGGGCAGTGGGATACATGGGATCCCATGGTGCTGACCGGATAGCCGAAGGAAGTGCCGTACTGGATACTGAGCCTCTCGATGGCGTCGGTATCGTCGCTGCACCAGATCTGGGGCGTGTAATAGAGCATTCCGGCGTCAAAACGTCCGCCGCCGCCGCTGCAGCCCTCGATCAGCATATCAGGATAGCGCTGCGTTAATTTTTCAAGCATATCATAGAGTCCTAAGACATAGCGGTGCATAACTTCTCCCTGGCGCTTTGCGGGAAGAGAGGCGCTGTAGAGGTCTGCAAGGCTTCTGTTCAAGTCCCACTTGAGATATTCGATCCTGGCCGAGTCAAGTACCTGGCATATATGGCTGAAGATATATTCCCGTACGTCCTCTCTGGAAAAATCAAGCAGTAATTGAAGCCGGGAGCGGGTAGGCTGTTTCCCGGGAATGGTGAAGGCCCAGTCAGGGTGCGCACGGTAGAGGTCGCTGTCTTCATTGATCCCTTCCGGTTCAAACCAGATACCGAACTGAAGTCCAAGGCCGTGGATCTGGTCAGACAGCTCCTTAAGCGTACAGCCAAGCTTCTTAACATTCACTGTCCAGTCCCCAAGGCCGGACACATCCAGGTCGCGTTTGCCGAACCATCCGTCATCCATGACGAAGAGTTCTATGCCGAGATCTGCCGCGTCCCTTGCCATCTGTATCAGCTTGTCTCCGTCAAAATCAAAATACACGCCTTCCCAGTCATTCAGCAGGACCGGCCGTCTCTTAGCGGTCCATTTGCCCCGGCACAGATGGGTGCGGTAAGCCCGGTGGAAGATACGGGATAACCGGCCAAGTCCCTGGGCGGAGTAAGCCAATGCTGCTTCCGGTGCATAGAAGCGTTCCGTTGGCCTTACACAGTAACAGAAGTTATCAGGATGGATGCCAAGGAGGAGACGGGTCTGGTTATACTGGTCAAGCTCGGCGTTCCCCAGGAAGTCCCCGCTGTACAGGAAAGAAAAACCGTAACAGTTTCCGGTGTCTTCTGTCGTATCCCTGTCAGAGAGGATAAGGAACGGATTATACTGGTGACTGGAGGTTCCGCGCGTACTTCCTACGGACTGGCTCCCGTGCATCAGCGGCGAGCGCTGATAATTCCGTTCTTTTACATGGCGGCCGTAGAAGGTATGCAGGTCGTATTCGCCGTGCAGATAATCGACGCAGACGCTCTGGATGTTCTCAAGGTAGATGTCGTCTTCGCTGTGGTTTTCAACGCAGACCGCCCTTGTGATGATATCCAGATCTTCCATGACTCCGTAGTAGAGATGGACATAGAACATGCGGCGGGTGTCTTCCAGAGTGATGATCAGTGTATCGGACCTGGAACCGCATCCGGCGGGAGCAGGTGTCTCATGTGCCTGCTGTTCCTGATCCGGCGCGTCATAGAGTGCGGGAAGCCCTGGAAGAGAGTATTTGCCTTCGCGGATCTCGTGTTTCAGGTAACGCAGGTCGCACGCAGAAGTGCCGTCCGGGTAACGGACCTTAAGAGCCGCGGCGCGGTAATCGCCGCTTCCGTAGGCCGGGAACTCCAGAGGAAGCGCATCCAGGGAGTAAGTCCGGTCATCGCCCGCGTCGTACGGGTTGCCGGAGAAGCCTCTGTCCGCATAAGCGATCCGGTAGGAGTAATCAAAAGCAGAGCCCTTCATACCAAACCAGGTATGGAGTAATACTCCATACCTGTCTGCTTTCATCTGGTACATACTATGGGCTGTTGTCAAAGTAAAAAGTCTGCTCGTGCTGTCAAATAAAATAGCCATAAGTTTGTCCTCGTTTCAGTATTAAGTCTTATTTTACCGCACCGTTTACAACACCGTTGATGATCTGCTTCTGGCATACAAGATAGAAGATCAGGATCGGCAGCAATGCCAGCAGGTAAGAAGCGAATGCCAGGTTGTAATTCGTACCGAACTGAGTCTGGAATGTAAGCTGTGCCAGAGGCAGTGTGTTAACGCCTGTGCCGGACATAATGACAAGCGGTGTCATAACATCGTTCCAGGTTCCAAGGGCTGTCAGTACGGCAACTGTAGCGTGCATCGGCGTCATGATCGGGAAGATGATCTTCCAGTAGGTCGACCATGTGGTCGCGCCGTCCACGAAAGCAGCTTCCTCAAGTGCGATTGGGATGTTCTTCAAGTAGCCGGAGTAGAGCATTACATTCATCGGCATATAGAACACCAGATAGCATAATATAACTCCGAACCAGTTGTCAATACCCATTTGCGCGGTCTGTTTTACCAGAGGCATCATCAGGATCGCGAAAGGTACGAACATACCGCTTACGATATAGAGGTAGGATACTTTGTAGAATTTGCTCTTAGCCATGCTTCTTCCGATCGCGTATCCGGCAAGGGAGTGGAGCAGGATGGCAAGAACTACGGTCACAACAGTGATCATGACACTGTATCCCAAGGAGTGCCAGAAGTCTGTAACACGCATGGCTTCCGCGAAGTTTTCAAGGCTCCAGCTCTTCGGAAGGCTTAACGCCCCGGCAATGTCGTTCGTCATCTCTGACGGTTTCTTGAATGCGATCACAAGCGCCATATATAGCGGGAAGATAACAGTCAGGCAGCCAACGATCAAAAGGATGGTAAGCGGCCAATTAGTGGTAGCCGCAACTTTATTTTTCTGTTTCATTATAACTGTTCCTCCTTCTTTCCTGTAATAGTAAGCTGGGCAACAGAGATCGCAACGATCACGATGAAGAAGATAACCGCGTTAGCGCTCTGGAAACCGAACTGTCCGCCGCCCATACCATTGTTGTAGATCAAGAATGAGATGGACTCGGTACTCTGTGCAGGACCGCCCTTGGTCAACGCCATGATCTGGTCGAATACCATCAGGAAGTCTTTCAT
>CANDQP010000162.1 GCA_947388185.1 uncultured Dorea sp.
CGATAACCTGCTGATTACAAATCAGCTGCTCTGCCAATTGAGCCACATCGGCATCTATAATGAATATACCTCCCCGGCAATCCATCAATGACTCCGACGGGAATCGAACCCGTGTTACCGCCGTGAAAGGGCGATGTCTTAACCGCTTGACCACGGAGCCATAATCTCGGCCTCACACTTTTCTCGTGGTGACCGAGTTTTATATTACCACAATTCACATCATTTTGCAACACTTTTTTCATGTTTTTCGCTATTTTTTATCATGAACTTTTTTATCATGACTAACTCACTGGCTGTATCATATCACTCCAACAGCTCCAGGAAATCCTCTCTGCTCATATTCCCCAACTGTCCCGCTGCACTTCCGACTATCTCTTCTAACAGCTCCTTCTTCGATTCCTGGACCTTGCGGATCTTCTCTTCCACCGATCCCTTGGCGATCAACTGATAGACCGTGACCTTCTTATCCTGTCCGATACGGTGGGCACGGTCGGTAGCCTGATTCTGGACTGCAAGATTCCACCACGGATCATAATGGATCACAACATCCGCCCCCGTCAGATTAAGCCCCACTCCCCCAGCCTTCAAGGAGATCAGAAATACACTTGTCTCGTCCTCATTGAACTTCTTCACAAGATTCAGCCGCTTCTCCTTAGGTGTCTCTCCTGTGATCATATAGAATGAGAGTTCCTTCTCTGTAAGCTTCTGCCGAATGATCTCAAGCATGGAGACAAACTGCGAGAACAGAAGGATCTTATGTCCGCCTTCTGCCGCACGTCCGACCAGTTCAAGGCACGCTTCCAGCTTGGCGGACTCTCCCTTATAATCCTCGAAGCAGAGTGACGGATCACAGCAGACCTGCCGCAGTCTCGTCAGCTCCGCTAATATCTGTATCTTATTCTTCTGGAATTCCTCTTTATCCTGCCCGGCGATCCGCTGACGCATATGAACAACCTGCGCATCGTATAACTCCTGCTGCTTCTTCTCGAATTTGACATAATGGATCTTCTCGATCTTATCCGGAAGATCCTTTAACACATCCTGCTTCAGCCTCCGCAGGATGAACGGAGACGTCATCTTCTTAAGCCTCTCCATCGCCGCTTCATCCTGATTCTTGATGATCGGGACTTCAAAATCTCGTCTGAATACTTCGTATTTGTACAGGAATCCCGGCATCAGATAATCGAAAATACTCCAGATCTCACTGAGCCTGTTCTCAATAGGCGTACCGGTCAGTGCATATCTGACCCTGCTGTTGATCACCTTCACCGCCTTCGCCGCCACCGTCTGATGGTTCTTAATATACTGCGCTTCATCTATGATCTGATATAAGAACTCTTTTCCCTCATACAGCTCCATATCACGTTTCAGCAGATCATAGGATGTAACCAGCACATCCGCATCCCGGTATGCATCCAGTTTACTCCTGCGCTCTCCCTGGGTACCTGTAACCAGGACAAACTTAAGCTCCGGAGCGAATCTGCTGATCTCCTCACCCCAGTTGAATACCAGGGATGCCGGAGCCACCACCAGCGATACTCCTTCTCGTCCTTCCTGCTTCGCCGCAAGAAGCACTGCGATCACCTGCAGCGTCTTCCCAAGCCCCATATCATCTGCCAGGATTCCTCCGAACTTGAAGGCTTCCAGGGTACGGAGCCATTGATAGCCATTCTTCTGATAATTTCTGAGCACCCTTCCAAGCTCCTTCGGCGGCTGGAAATCAGAATCATTTACCGTCTTAAAATCCCTGACCAGATTCCGGAAATGGCTGTCCCGTTCGCTGTAGACATTCTCATTCTCATTCAGCAGTTTATCCAGATACAGGGTCCGATAAAGGGGCAGCTCCACATTCCCCTTAAGGAAATCCTTCGCCGACAGATGGAGCGAATTCATCATCTCATCAAGCATCTCAAAGGAATTGTCCGCAAGATCTATAAAGTCACCATTTTTCAGCCGATGGTATTTCTTCTTACCGCGATAACTGTTCAGGATATCCAGCAGCTCCGCCGCCGGAAGGTCTTCTGTCACAATATCCAGATTCAGGAGATCGCTCTTTATGGATACTCCCACAGACATTTTCATTCTCTTCGTGATCTTAAGATTCGAGAACCGATCGGTACACTGAACCTCCCCCAGCGCAAACAGAGCATCCAGGCCTTTCGCCAGCACTTGATACATGCACTCTTCATCTTTTCCGCAGTGCAGCTCCTTCTTCTTGCGATCCATCTGCGGGAACCACTGCCGCGTCAGGAACAGGATCTCCCGCTCCCGGTTCTCTTCCCGTAAGTCTGTCCGGTTCCACAGGGCATCTTCACTCTCAGCCTTAATAAGCGGATATTCTATATCTCCATAACGTACAGTCGGCTTACAGATAATATTATGGTCTTCGGAATCCAGGTAGAAGATAAATTCCGCTTCCGGAGGCAGGTATTGTTCGATCTCCGCTTCATTCTCCTCCACAATGTCCACAATATCCCGAAGCTGCGGAAGCACGGAATAATAGAATTCCGCCAGATTATTTCTCCCGATCTGAAAATACACTCCCCCGTCTATATGCTGATCCACCAACGGCTGAATCCGCCTTAAGAACTGCTCCTCTATCTTATATAAGAAATCCCCCTCGATAAAATACGCCGTCTTCACTCCATAGAACAACTCGGGAACCTCACATTCCACAGAGATTCCATGAAACATCCTGCCTGTATCCAGCTCACTCTTCCCAATCTGCATAGACAGCTTAGGATTCCCCTCCCGGCAGGTCAGCTCACATTTCCTCTTCCTGCCTTCCTCACGGTTCTCATAGGCTGTCGGCTCTGCCGATGCAATCTCGTAGAACTGGTCCAAACGCCAGCCAAAGAGCTGTATCTCATTCTTCTTGACAAGTGATCTCCTATAATATGTTCCGGACTCCATCAGGCGATTCTCGAATTCTTCCTCTTCATGTACGATATTCCTTATGAATGCGATCCAGCGTCTCCCCTGCCCGGTAAAATTCTCCAGCCGGTGATTAAGCTGCAGATTGGATCCATAATTCCCCATCGCGGAATTCCTTACATTCTCCTCAAATTCAAACAGATCCTTAATGATGAGCATCTTCTTTACCCCGATCTTGAAGGAAACTGCAAGCTTATCCTCCTTCTGTACCAGACGCGGTACGAGCCTGATACTCTCGTCCTCCCCCATGACTCCTGAAATTGTCTGATTCGCGTGATTCTTCTGGAACTGATAGAGAATCTCACTTCCCCAGTAGTCTGTCGCATCTCCGAACCGGTTCTTGCTCAAATACTCCGATAGCACCTGCATCGCCGCTGCAACATGTGCACAGTTATCCATCGGCGTATAATACCTGTAAAAACCCCCTCCGTACAACCCGCAGCTGCACTCTGCCGACACCGCCTGTTCTCTGGCAAAAACAATCCGGACCAGGTAATGTCTGCCATCTTCCTCAACCTCACATTCGATGATCCCCATCATCTCTTCATATCCGCTGATATAACCGGTATCAATGCTCTTAAGCACAACCCGGTTCTGCGCCATCAGCGACTTGCCTTCCTTTACCACATGCAGCTTCAGATGCAGTGATTCTCTGATCTTCACGATGTCAAAATATGTATACTGTTCCATGGTTCTCCTACTCTTTTGCAATATAATTCTTTGAATCATAAGTTTTCGTATTAGGCAAATTTTTCTTTCAGTATTTCCAGTGCCTTGACAACCGTCGATCTCGGACAAGCCAGATTGAACCTTGCGAACCCGTCTCCAAGCTTCCCGAAGAAATTCCCGTCATTTGCAGCGATATGGCATTCCTCCAACAGATAGTCATGAAGCTTGTCCGACGGTATCCCTGTCCTTCGGAAATCCACCCACACCAGATAGGTACCTTCCGGCTTGCGCACGGTCAGAGACGGGATCTCCCGTTTTATATAGTCGGTAAAATACTCCAAGTTCCCATCAATATAGCGGTTCAGCTCTGTCAGCCATTCCTCAGAATCATTGTACGCCGCCGCAAGAGCCGCCTCCGCGAACGCATTATTCTCGGCCGCATGGGACCGCTCTGAGACCGCCCGATACTTCTCCCTCAAGGCCTCATTGAAGATAAAGCAGTTGGCCACATGGATACTTGCCAGATTAAATGCCTTGGACGGAGATGTGCAGACAATACACCTGTCCCGAATCTCCTCTGACAAGGAAGAGATAAATGTATGCTCATACCCTTCCGAGATCAGTTCGCTGTGAATATCATCCGAGATAATGTACAGATCATGCTTCACGCAGATATCTGCAAATGCCTGCATCTCTTCTCTCGTCCACACACGCCCCGACGGATTGTGAGGATTACAGAAGATCACGGCCTTCGTCTTATCGGTGATCCGGCTCTCGAAATCCTCAAGATCCATGGTATAATAGCCGTCAGCATTTTTCATCGGGCTTTCTACCAGAATACGATCATTATCATTGGTAACCTTAAAGAAGGGGCCGTATACCGGCGTCATGATGATGATCTCATCTCCGATCTCTGAAACTGCCTGTACCGCGAGGGACATTCCCAGCACAACATTAGGCACATAGAAGATCTCCTCCCTCTTAAGCTCAAGTCCGTGTCTCCTCTTCATCCAGCTTATTACCGCTTCATAATACTGATCTGACAGGAACTGATAACCGAAAGCCCCCTGTCCGGCTATTTTCTGCAGACTCTCCGTGATCGCCGGAGCAATCTCAAAATCCATATCGGCGATCCACATCGCCATTATGTCCGGTGTGACAAACGGCGAATCCCATTTCACACAATTCGTTCCCCGGCGTTCAATACCTTCATCAAAATGATACATCTCTAACCTCCAACATGATGTTTATTCTGCCCGGAATCTTATTCCCCGATCATCATCTTAATGATCTCTTCATTGGTCTCCCTCATTCCTTCCTTGCCGAGACGTCCGACATTCGTGATGGTCGCTTCCACGCCATCTGTCACGATCCCGTCTCCCGCGTAGAACTGCTGCCCTCTCATGTACATATTGTAGCCCAGGATACCTGCGTCTACAGAAGCCGCGATCTTCGCCGCACAGGACGCCTTCGCCCCGTCGCACACCATACCGGACACGATCGCCAGTGCATTGACCACCGTATGTACTGCTTCTTCATAACCTCCTCCGCACAGATAAGCAATTCCGGCTCCTGCTGCAGCTCCCGCGCTGACGGCTCCGCAGTACGCAGACAGCCTTCCGATCCCGGTCTTCTGGTGGATCGCTACAAGATTCGACAGTACCAGCGCACGGTATGCCTTCTCCTGCCCGCATTCCTTCTCCTTCGCATATTCCAGAACCGGCAGCGAACAGGTCATTCCCTGATTCCCGCTTCCCGCATTGATAATGACCGGAAGCTCGCAGCCGTTCATACGGGCATCCGATCCCGCTGCCGCCATAGCCTTGGCCCTCGTCCTTACATCCGTCCCATAAGTATCCAGCAGCACACTTCCGATGTTCGCACCGTAATCGCCGCGCAATCCCTCCTCGGCAATGGCCGTATTATATTCGATCTGCCGGTCGATCACTTCCTTGATATCCACAATGTCCACTGTATTGGCAAAGTCCCAGATGCTCTCCATATCCAGAAGCCTCCTATCCGTCAGTCCTTCCTCGCTCTCGCCCTCTACCGGAACAGACATAAGCTTCTCGCCGTCCTTTTCGATCAGTACGATATTTGTATGATAGTTGGCAATGCGAACCTTCACATAGGAGTCTTCCTTGAATACGATCACGATAATGTCAAATGTGATGCCGTTGTCGATGTGATCCACACTGACTGGAACCGTATCGAGGAATTCCACCATCTGCCTGGTCTGTTCCTCAGAAACTTCCGCGATCACTTCCAGCTCCCGCTCCGGCTTCCCAGCAATGATCCCTGCCGCCGCTGCCGCCGGTATCCCTTTCAGATGGTTGGTATTAGGAACAATCACACTCTTGACATTCTTGATAATACTTCCGCTCGCCCCGATACTTACCTTATCCGGAATGCACCCCAGCACTTCCCTCGCCTTGGCAGCCGCATAAGCCAGGGCAATCGGCTCCGTACATCCCATGGCCGGAACCAGCTCCTCCTTCAAAATCTGAACATACGCCTGGTATTTTTCATCTGATTTTTGCACAATGATCCTCCTCTGTCCTTTTCGACATTTTTCTTTATTATATGAAAATTCAAAAAATTTTTCAACTGTTTACAATCTACTATTTCAAAATAATTAAAAGCTACCAATTTTGATTTTTCTCTCTTAGGCACTAAAAGCAGTCATGTTACAGTTCACAGGTTGAAAAAATAGTTGTGAAAAATGACGAAATTTAATTTTT
>CANDQP010000163.1 GCA_947388185.1 uncultured Dorea sp.
GTACAGTGGTGTGGGAGGTCGGCTACTCAACCAATGGGTAGCCTCCTACCCGATACAGAGTATCTTTAGAGCTCCATCCGATTAGAAATCAAATATTAAAGCGTAAAAAGCGCAGACTTATATTTTTGGGTATTATCCATAGGAAATAAACGAAATATATACTGTAACAAACAAAAAATTATCTATTTTGAACAAAATAACAAGGCATTTTTGGGCTTCAAATATGACCCACGGAGCAGAAATTAGCAAATTGAAAAACAGATACAGTATCGATAAAATTAAATTACAGGCTGATGATACTGGAGATGTTTTGGAAGGAGGATATGATGATCACACGCGAAGATGTTGCGAAATTAGCCGGAGTCTCAGTCAGCACAGTATCAAGGACATTGAATGAACGGGGATATATTTCCCAGGAGAAGAGGGACGCCGTATGGGCGGCGGCAGAACAGCTTGGTTACCAGGCGGTTAACCCGATGGGAGGAAAGAAGGGAAACCGTCAGCTATGTCTGATCTTCGGACAGAACCTCCATAATGGATTCTGTGTTGAGTTATTTGAATATATGGCAGAGTATGCGAAAGCCAGAGGGTACACACTGCTATTGGCGGGAGACTTGAATGTGCATCAGATTCAATCTATATCGACAGACGGTATCATAGCTGAGAATGAGGTTATGGCAGTGAAAGTACAGAGGGCTTTCGGAAAACGAAGGCAGATTCCGGTCGTGAGTCTTTCCTGTGGTTTGCCGGTGGTACAAACCAAACGGATTCCATATATTGATGTGGACGGATACCAGGTTATCGAGATGGCTGTTCAGTATCTAAAGAAAAAAGGGCATAAGAAGATTGCCTATGCGGTTCCGGATGTTCTGGCAAAGGGAGAAAGGCTTCAATCAAGAAGTATTGCTTACAGGAATATGATGCTGCAGGATCTTGGTGAAAAGAAATACAGGGAATATCTGATCGCTTCTGAAAAGGAAGGGAAAAAGATTCTGGAAGACCGCAATTGTTTTGAAGAAGGAGGCTGCGGGGCAGATGAATTCGCAAGGAAGAATTGCGATGCTACGGCGGTCATCTGCTATAACGATGAATATGCTCTGGGAATGATCTACAGGCTTAAGAATCTGGGATACAAGATTCCGCGGGATATTTCGGTCATAGGGATAGACGGATTGAAAAAGAGAGACTGGTTTGTTCCGCGTCTGACTTCTGTATCGCTTAATTCAAAGGAACAGGCGCATTCATGTGTCGATATCGTGATCGATATGATTGAGGGCAGGAAGGTGGGACGTTTTATTTCTGTAAAGCCGCAGATCATTGAAGGAGACTCTGTCAGGAATCTCACACAGGTATAGTGTAAAACAAGTCTGGAAAAGTAAGGAGGAGAACAGGAATTTGATGAAAAAAAGGAGAATTTTAGTCTTAGGAATGGCAGCAGTTCTTTTAGCCGGCTGTGGTTCAAAAGGAGATACGAGTGATTCGAAAGAGGGAGAAAATGGTGAGGTAACCATTACGGTTGCCGGATTCCCGAATGCGAAAGAGGCATTTGAGTCCGCAATAGAAGGATTTCATGAAAAGTATCCGAACATCCAGGTAGAGTACAATATTACAGATACAACCAGCCACCATCAGGCGCTGTCAACTGCGCTTGCGTCAAATGCGGATTTTGCGGATGTGGCAATAGTAGAAGGCGGATATATCGCCCAGTACAGTAATTCAAAGGCATTAACGAATCTGCTGGAAGAGCCGTACAATGCAGAGCAGTACAAAGATGATATTGTTGACTCGAAATGGAATCAGGCGTATTCCGTGGATGGGAAAAGAATGGTGGGACTCCCCTGGGGTGTCGGTCCGGCGGCTTATTTCTATAGAAGAGATGTATTTGAAGAATGTAATCTTCCGACTGAGCCAGAAGAAGTGGCTGAGCTGATCAGTACATGGGAAGGCGTGCTTGAGATAGCAGAGGCGGTGTCGATTCCGGGAGAGAGATGGCTGGTTCCCGATGGAGTTGATTTTTACCGTATGATGTTCACGGAGAGAGATTATTTTAACGAAGATCTGACGCTGCGTCTGGACCGGGAAGGTGACGAAGAGTGTCTTGAAGCGATAAAGAAAATCCGGGAAAACGGATGGGATATGAATGTAAGTACGTACAGTTCAGAGGCCAATGCCGGCTTTGCTTCCGGTACATGTGTCAGCGTGCCGCTGGCAAGCTGGTTCGGTGCGGCGCTCAAGACGAATGTGGATCCGGAAGGCGCAGGAAAGTGGGCGGTTACAAATCTGCCCCAGGGAATCAAATCTACTAACGTCGGAGGCACTTATCTGGTGATCCCGGAACAGTCCAAGCATAAAGATGAGGCGTGGAAGTTCATGGAATATATGTTGTGTACGGCAGATGCGCAGAACGCCATTATGGAAGAGGTTGATATTTTCCCGGCGTATATACCGGCATATGAAGATCCGCTCTATGATGAAGAAGATCCATACTTTGGAGGACAGAAGACCAGGAGATTGTGGGCAGACGAGATAGGAGAATCGGAACCCGTGTATTCCACAATGATGGATGTGACTGCGGAAGAATGCATTACAAGTACGATCAATGGATGTCTGGAACGGGGAGATTCACCGGAGCAGATGAAAAAACAACTGGCGGAAGACATCGAGAAAGCAACAGCGGAAATGAAAGAACAATGGATTCAGATCTACAAGGATGCCGGTATGTGGGAAGAGTAGTGGATGTCAATGGA
This sequence comes from uncultured Dorea sp., assembly GCA_947388185.1. Classification (GTDB taxonomy): domain Bacteria; phylum Bacillota; class Clostridia; order Lachnospirales; family Lachnospiraceae; genus Sporofaciens. The sequence continues at coordinate 2,748 of CANDQP010000163.1, forward strand.
GGAAAGAACTATGTGGACTAAAATGAATGACGAGAGATTATCTTACAGCGGAAGGATCGACTGGAGTGAAGGAGAATGTCCGGTTTTTATTTATCCATGTACATGTGTGAAGCTGCGTTTTACAGGGAATCAGCTGAAACTCCATATAGAGAATCATCAGGTACACTGGGATAGTTATATAGGCTGTATTCTGGATGGAAAGCAGATGGCTCTGGCGCTTCCGGAAGATGGAAGGGGCGTTCTGGAGATTCCGGTTGAACAGGAAGAGAAACCGGAACATGAGGCGCTTATCTTTAAAAGGCAGGATGCCTCTCATGAGGTAAAGTTCTATGGAATAGAAATCGAAGATGGAGCCAGGGTGCTTGAAGCGGCTGAAAAACCAGCCAGAAGAATTGAGGTATACGGAGATTCGGTATCTGCCGGCGAGGTGTCGGAAGCTGTGGAATACACGGGATGTGAGGATCCGGAAAATAACGGAGAATATTCTAATAGCTGGTATTCCTATGCCTGGATGACGGCCAGAAAATTAAATGCGGAAATCCACGATATTGCTCAGGGCGGGATAGCGCTTCTGGATGGTACGGGATGGTTCTATGATCCGGATTACATAGGGATGGAGACAGCGTGGAATAAGATCCGCTATATTCCGGACTTTGGAAAGATTTTGGATTGGGACTTTGGAAAGTATGATCCGCAGCTTATTATCGTTGCATTCGGGCAGAATGACAGTAATCCGGAAGATTACATGAAAGAGGACTTTTGTGGAAAAAAAGCAGAAAAATGGAGACAGCATTATAAGGAATTTCTGAATAAACTTAGAAATACATATCCGTCGGCTTATATCGTCTGCTGTATGACACTTATGCGCCATGATAAGGCATGGGATCAGGCAATCGGGCAGGCAGTGGAAGACTTGCGGGATGAGAAGATTACGCAATATCTGTTCAGGCGGAATGGAGAGGGGACGCCGGGGCATCCCAGGATATCAGAGGCGGAAGAAATGGCGGATGAATTAGCGGCATATATTGAAAATCTTAATATAGAAGGATGGAAGTAAGGAGGAGAACAGAAATATGATGAAAAAAGAGAGAATTTTAGTTTTAGGAATGGCAGCAGTGCTTTTAACCGGCTGTGGTTCAAAAGGAAATACGAGTGATTCGAAAGAGGGAGAGAATGGAGAAGTAACCATTACGGTCGCCGGATTCCCGAGTGCGGAAGAGGCATTTGAATCTGCAATAGAAGGATTTCATGAAAAGTATCCGAACATCCAGGTAGAGTACAATATTACAGATACAACCAGCCACCACCAGGCGCTGTCAACTGCGCTTGCGTCAAATACGGGTGCAGCGGACGTGGCAATGGTAGAAGGCGGATATATCGCCCAGTACAGTAATTCAACTGCGCTGACAAATCTGCTGGAAGAGCCGTATGATGCCGAGCAGTACAAGGATGATTTTGTTGAACTGAAATGGAACCAGGCGTACTCCGTGGATGGAAAAAGAATGGTGGGACTCCCCTGGGATGTCGGTCCGGCGACATATTTTTACAGAAGGGATGTGTTTAAGGAATGCGGGCTTCCGTCTGAACCGGAAGAAGTGACAGAACTGATGAGTACATGGGAAGGCGTGCTTGAAGTGGCGGAGGCTGTATCTATTCCGGGCGAGAGATGGCTGGTTCCCGATGCGGTTGATTTTTATCGTATGATGTTTGCGAACAGAGATTATTACAATGAAGATCTGACTCTGCGTCTGGACAGAGACGGTGATACGGAATGTCTCGAAGCGATAAAGAAAATCCGGGAAAACGGATGGGACATGAATGTAAACGCGTTCAGCTCAGAAGCGAATGCCGGCTTTGCTTCCGGTACATGTGTCAGCGTGCCGCTGGCAAGCTGGTTCGGCGCAGCGCTCAAGACGAGTGTGGATCCGGAAGGCGAAGGGAAATGGGCGGCCGCGAGTCTGCCCGGAGGAATCAAATCCAGTAACTGCGGAGGTTCTTATCTGGTGATCCCGGAACAGTCCGAACACAAAGAAGAGGCGTGGAAGTTCATAGAATATATGCTGTGTACGGCAGAAGCGCAGAATACGATTATGGAAGCGGTGGATTATTTCCCGGCATACACACCGGCATATGAAGACCCGCTCTATGAAGAAGAGGATCCATACTTCGGAGGACAGAAGACCAGAAGCTTATGGGTAGACCAGATAGAGAAAATGGAACCAGTGTATTCTACAATGATGGATGTAACTGCGGAAGAATGCATTACAAGTACGATCAATGGATGCCTGGAACAGGGAGATTCACCGGAACAGATGAAGAAACAGCTTGCAAAGGATATTGAGAAGGCTGCCGCGGAACTGAAAGAACAATGGATCCAGATCTACAAGGATGCAGGTATGTGGGAAGAATAACCGGCTGAAAGGAGGTTTCGGCGGGCCGTCTGCAGACAGGCAGGCCCGCTGAGAAAAATATATGAAAAAATTCTGGAAAACAATTTACCGCTATCGTGTTGCGTATGCTTATATTGCCCCATTCTATATTCTGTTTCTGATATTCAGCCTGTATCCGATCGCGGCAGGATTCGGCTTAAGCTTCTTTCGATGGGACGGGATGGGAAGCAAGCATTTTATTGGATTTGAAAATTATATAAACCTGTTAAAGGATTCTCTGTTCTGGAAAGCGTTCGGTAATACAGTTATTATCGGCGTTATATCCCATATCCCTATCTTGCTCGGCGGAATGGTCTTAGCCTATATTCTGAATTCGAAGCTGGTCAAAGGTTCCAATCTGTTTAAAACGATTTATTTTATGCCGATGGTCACCAGCGCCGTTGCAGTTTCCATTATATTTACTCAGTTATTCAGTAATAATTACGGTTTGATCAATTATGGACTGAAGTTGTTCGGAGCAGAAGGGCAAAACTGGCTTGGCGGCGACGGATCACTGATCAAGGTGGCAGTTATCGTAATGACCGCCTGGAAATGGATCGGATGGAATATGGTGATCTATCTGGCGGGGATGCAGGGAATCAGCACCGATATCTATGAAGCGGCGAAGATTGACGGGGCAGGCCATATGAAAACATTCTTTTCCATTACGATTCCGCTTCTTAAACCGATCATCCTGTTCACGCTGATACAATCCAGCATCGGTACGTTTAATCTGTTTACGGAGCCGTTCATATTGACAAATTCCAGTTGGACAGGAGGAGTGAACAATGGAGGACTTACGCTGATGATGTACCTGCTGGGGAAGGCGCCGCAGGGCGGGACCGCGTACGGATATGCATCCTCGATCGCTTACGTCATTACGATCTTTATCGTAGGATGTTCGCTTCTATTCAATAAGCTGGCGGAAGAAAAGTAAAGGAGGATATGATAAATATGGAAAAAACAGTGAAAAAAATATTACTTTATACCATTCTGGCAGTCATTGCCCTGACTATGCTGACTCCGTTTTTCATGATGCTGGTCATGTCTACGTTAAAGACCCATGAGATCTATTCGTTTCCTCCGCATATGTGGTTCGGCGATAACCTTGCGGCGAATTTCAAGACTATGACGGAAATGA
>CANDQP010000164.1 GCA_947388185.1 uncultured Dorea sp.
GGTATTTATCCATGGTCTTGTAAGGGATTCTCTGGGACGCAAGATGAGCAAATCTCTCGGAAACGGAATCGATCCGCTGGAGATCATCGACCAGTACGGTGCGGACGCCCTGCGTATGACGCTGATGACGGGCAATGCACCCGGTAATGACATGCGTTTCTATAACGAGAGAGTGGAGGCAAGCCGGAATTTTGCCAACAAGGTGTGGAATGCGTCGAGATTTATCATGATGAATCTTGGGGATAAGGAGCTTAAGAAGCCGGAGGACTTCAAGCTCCGTCCGGGAGACAGATGGATTATATCCAAGTGTAATAGTCTTGTGAAAGAAGTAACCGAGAACATGGATAAGTTCGAGCTTGGTATCGCGCTTTCCAAGATCTATGATTTCCTGTGGGATGAGTTCTGCGACTGGTATATCGAGCTTGCCAAGTACCGGATCTATCATGCGGATGAGGATGCCGAGAGCGCCAACGATGCGCTGTGGACATTAAGGAAGGTCCTTAAGGATTCGCTGAAGCTTCTGCATCCTTATATGCCGTTTGTTACGGAGGAGATCTACAGTAAGCTGGTGCCGGAGGAAGAGTCTCTGATGATGTCCAGATGGCCGGTATATGATGAAAAGCATCATTTCCCAATGGCGGAGAATATTGTGGATCACTTCAAGGAGATCATCCGCGGCGTACGTAATGTACGCGCGGAGATGAATGTCCCGAATTCCCGCAAGGCAACCGTATATGTGGTTTGTGAGGACCAGCAGTTATGTACGGGGCTTTCCTTCTTAAGCAACTCGGCGGTGATGATGGCGGCGGCCAGTGAATTCATCATCCGGGATGATAAGGCGGGTATCGCAGAGGACGCTGTGTCTATCGTAGTACCGGATGCGACCGTATATGTTCCGCTTGAGGAGCTGATTGATTTCGATCAGGAGATCGAGCGTCTGACCAGGGAAGAGACGAGGTTATCCAAGGAGATCGCGCGTGCAGAAGGGATGCTTAAGAATGAGAAGTTCGTCAGCAAGGCGCCGGAAGCAAAGGTACAGGAAGAACGCGAGAAGCTTGAGAAATACAGACAGATGAAGGAACAGGTAAGCGAGAGGTTAGCAGGGCTGAAAGCGAAGAAATAAATCGGGAATTGCAAAGCAGATTGGCTACAAAGCATAAGGGGATATTATGAAGAAGATTCAGATCAGGAAACCTGATGTAAAAGGGGCAGTTCACAAATTAAAAAACTTGAAAAAGGAAGATGTGAAAGCGTACTGGACGGCAAAACGCGAGAGACGGGCGAGGATTCTTGAGGAGAGAAAGAACAGTGCATTTGCCAGGAAGATGAAACCGGTATATCGGTTTATGAACCGGATCTCGCTGCTGCTTCATGCGGTCCTGGCGTGTATGATCAACTTCGTAATAGAAGCGATCTCGAGGCATTCTGCGATCGAGGCATGGAATTATATGACAGGGACACCATTGGTGTTCCTGTATAATGCTTTTATGATCTTTGTCACGTTTTCTGCCGTATATCTGGTCAGGCGCAGAATGTTTGTCCGGATCATCATCAGCGTCCTCTGGCTGACGCTTGGCGTGGCGAACGGCTATATGCTGATGAAGAGGGTTACGCCTTTTAACGCCCAGGATTTTAAGGTCGCAAAGGACGGACTGACGCTGATCAATAATTATTTCAACGGAATTGAGCTGGTAGGGCTTGCCGTTGGGATCGGGGCTGTTGTAATCTGGGTGATCTCCATGTGGAGGCGCGGCGGTCAGTATGACGGCAAGGTGCGCCGCCTGTGGGCCCTTGCGGGAGTTGCTGTCTGGTTTGCAATCTACGGGGTAATGTCGGACCTGGCTGTGGAGAAGCGGATCGTGTCCACGTATTTCGGAAATATCGCGTTTGCATATGAGGATTATGGGCTTCCGTACTGTTTTATGGCCAGCGTGTTTAACACCGGAATCACGGAACCGAATGATTATAATGAGAAGACGATCGTTGAGATCAGCAATGACCGGGAGATCACCAAGAATGAGACGGGACGCGGTGAGGATGAGCTGCCGAATATTATATTTATACAGCTTGAGTCGTATTTTGATGTGGAGGAGGCGGAATTCTTCACGACCTCAGAGGATGCATGTCCGAATCTCCACGCCATGTATGACCAGTATTCATCCGGGTATTTCAAGGTGCCTTCTATCGGCGCGGGAACGGCCAATACGGAGTTCGAGGTGCTGACCGGTATGAATCTGCGGTATTTCGGGCCAGGGGAGTATCCGTATAAGACGGTGCTCAAGAATCAGGTCAGTGAGAGCGCGGCGACTGCGCTTACGAAGCTTGGATACGGGGCGCATGCGCTCCATAATAACGGCGGGAATTTCTACAGCCGGGCAAGGGTGTTCAACAATATCGGATTTGACAGCTATATCAGTAAGGAGTTCATGAATATTCTTCAGATGACGGAAAATGGATGGGCCAAGGATGATATTCTGATCCAGCATATCATGGACGCAATGGATTCCACGAAGCAGCAGGATTTTGTATTCGGCATCAGCGTTCAGGGCCACGGCGATTATCCTGAGGAGAGGGTGATCGAGAATCCGAAGATTCTGGTAGAAGGGATCGAGGATGAGGCGACTAAGAACAAGTGGGAATATTATGTGAATCAGGTCTATGAGATGGATCAGTTTGCGGGGAACTTGGTGAAGGCCCTGGAGGATCGGGGAGAGCCTTCGGTGGTCGTGTTCTACGGAGACCATCTTCCGACCATGGGCTTGAAGGCGGAGGACTTAAAGAGCCGCTATCTGTATAACACGAATTATGTGATATGGGACAATATCGGACTTAAGAAGGAAGACCGCAACATCCCGTCTTATCAGATCATGTCGGATGTGCTGGACCGTCTGGACATTCATTCGGGTACGGTGTTCAATTACCATCAGGAGAGAAGGAAGACGAAGAATTATCTGGCGGACCTGGAGCTTCTGCAGTACGATATCCTGTACGGCGACCAGTATGTATATGACGGGAAGCCTCCGATCACGGAAGGACATATGGTGATGGGAGTAAGAGATGTGACGCTTCAGAACGTCATTCCGCATCTCGGAGAGGGTTATAGCCTGTACGGAGAGAATTTCACCAAGTCAAGCAAGGTATTTGTCAACGGTGAGAAGCAGAAGAGCACATTTCTTAATAATACCAGGATCGATCTGCCGGAGACAGAGCTTTATGAGGATGATGTGATCGTGGTAAGCCAGATGGGATCAAGTAATACAACATTTCGTAAGTCTGACGAATATCTCTATCAGGATAAGGAACTGGTCGTTCAGGAAGGAACGGCGACAGATAAGACCAAGTCCTGGACAGAGCAGCTGGACGAGGAAGGATAGAAGGATGGCGGATTCATATACACACAGCCAGGATATTTCAGAATGCCCGGATCATCCGGGCTTCCTGTCGTATGAGGAGGCTGCGGCTTATATTGAGGAGATACCCAGGTTCACGAAGAAGCATACGCTTGAGCATACGAAGGAATTCTTAAGGAGACTTGGGAATCCGGCATTTGACCGCAAGATCATCCATGTGGCGGGACCTAACGGGAAGGGATCTGTGTGCGCATATCTGCAGGCGATCCTGATGGCGGAAGGCAAGAGCGTGGGCTTCTTCACGTCCCCGCATCTGGTAACCGTCAATGAACGGATCAGGAGGAACAATGTCCCTGTTGACGATGAGACTTTTCTTGCGGTATTTGCGGAGGTGATGGCTGCCGTCAGGCAGATGGAAGAGGACGGGATCGAACATCCGTCTTATTTTGAATTCCTGTTCGGCATGGGGATGGAAGCGTTTGGCAGGATGGATGTGGAATATATCATCCTGGAGACGGGGCTTGGAGGGCGGCTGGACGCGACGAATTCGGTGGATCATCCGTGTCTGTCGGTGATCACCTCCATAAGCCTGGACCATACGGAGATCCTGGGCGGTACGATCCGGCAGATTGCCGGTGAGAAGGCGGGGATCATTAAGCCCGGGGTGCCTGTATTCTATGACGGGAGCAGCCGGGAAGCGTCTGAGGTCATCCGAAGCATAGCGCTTGAGAGGGGGACGCCCTGTAGAGAAATATCGAAAAATGCGTTCGAAATCCAAGAAGTTACCCGGAAATATATTGCTTTTTCGCGGACGAATGCGTATGATAAAGATGTTATGAACGTAAGGGTTCCGATCTGCGGATGCTATCAGGCAATGAACGCTGAGATCGCGCTGGAGGCGGCAGAGTATCTCCTGAGAGAAGAAGAGATTCACGGTGGACGGTGGCAGGAAGCGCTGGCGTCTGTCCGTTGGGAAGGACGGATGGAAGAGGCGGCTCCTCATCTGTACATAGACGGCGCGCATAATCCTGGAGCGATCGAGGCATTTGTGGAAAGTATGAAGGCGCTTGGAGCCGACAGGGGAGAAGGCCCGGTGATCCTCTTCTCGGCAGTCAGTGACAAGAAGTACGGGCAGATGATCGAATATCTGTGCAGGAATCTGAATGCGAAAGTGTATGTGGTCACGGAAGTAGATGATGCAAGGAGAGTTCCGGCGGCAGAGCTTGAGCGGGTGTTCCGGCAGCATACCGCGGGGAAGGTTTTAAGGAGGGACAGTCTTATGGAAGCCCTCCGTGCCGCAGAGGAAGAGAGAGGGGAAGACGGAGATATCTACTGTCTGGGTTCCCTGTATCTTGCGGGGATGATTAAGAAGATGATAGGTAACAATTAGACAGGTCTGCTATGGGAAGGAGCGGTCAGCATGCTTGATTATGAAGAGGAACTTAAGAAATTCCAGCCAAGCCTGGAGGTTGAGGATATAGAGAATGCAGTCTATCAGGAGGATCTGACGGATATGACAGACATCCTCCGGGAGATGATGGAACAGACGAAGTAGAAGAGTAGAGGATCGTATATGGAGTATACACAGAAGCTTTCCTACCAGTCCATGCACTGGTATAACGACGGATTGAAGAAAGCGAAGATTCGGGATCTGTCCGGCGCAGTCACGTCTTTGAAGAAGAGTTTACAATATAATAGAGCGAATATTGCGGCAAGGAACCTGCTGGGGCTTGTATACTATGGACGCGGAGACGTGGTCGAGGCGTTGGTGGAGTGGATCCTCAGCAAGAATTTCCAGTCTCATGACAACATTGCCAATTATTATATCCAGAAGGTCCGTGAGACGACAGGAGAGCTGGAAGCGATCAATCAGGCGGTGAAGAAATACAATCAGTCGCTGGAATACTGCTGGCAGAACGGGGAAGACCTGGCGATCATCCAGCTTAAGAAGGCTGTGACCGTGCATCCGACATTTGTGAAGGCCCATCAGCTCCTGGCCCTGATCTATATGCATACGGAGCAGTACGCGTATGCGAGGCAGTCGATCCGTACAGCGTACAAGCTGGATACTACGGATGAGTTTACCCTGCGCTGTATGCACGAGCTGAATCAGATCCGCAGATCCAGGAATGTCAAGATCAAGGAGAAGGAGAAGAAGGACAAGCATACGATCACCTATAATCTTGGCAATGAGACGATCATCCAGCCGGTATCCAACAGTATTAAGGACAACGCGGGGCTTCATACCGTTCTTAATATCGTGCTTGGAACGGTGGTGGGGGTTGCGGTGATGTGGTTTCTGATCATGCCTGCCATCAATGCGTCGCGTCAGGATGAGGTGAATGCGCAGACGGTGAAATTCAGCGACCAGATCGCCACGCAGACGGCTCAGATCAGCGCGCTCAAGAAGGAACTGGAGGAATACCGGTCGACCAGTGAAGAGACAGAGAACGTGCAGGCAACGGCGGCATCAACACAGGAAAGCTATGAGATCGTGATATCGGTCGCGTCCCATTACCGGGCGGAAGATATGAGCGATGCTGCCATGGTGGAGGAGCTTCTGAAGGTGAATCCGAATTCGCTTGGAACGATCGGGCGGGAAGATTATGATGAGATCACTGCGGAATTGTATCCAAGGATGTGTTCTTCCTTGTACAGCACCTCGCGGGAGAACTATCAGGTTGCCAATTATGAGACCGCGATCTCGAACTTAGAGCAGGTAATGCAGATGAACGAAGGTTACAGCGATGGGGCCGCACTGCTGCTTCTTGCGCAGTCCTATGAGAAGAGCGGCAATAATGAGCAGGCCAACCTCAAATACCAGAAGCTTGTGGAGAGTTATCCGGATACGGAGGCGGCAGAAGAGGCCAAGGATGCGCTGAAGGCAAGGAACAGCAGATCGGAAG
>CANDQP010000165.1 GCA_947388185.1 uncultured Dorea sp.
CTGGAATCCTAAGAGGAATTTTCAATTCAGGTTCATACATGATGAATTTGGACAAAATGAGAAAAGATGAAAGAACTTTAGCTGATTATCAATATTTATCTCTAAAACTCCGAGAACTTTTTGGAGATGATAACCATAATATCTATTGGGGAGACCAAGGACTTCTATCCGCAACATTCGTAGGTGATGTTCGATACTATGGATTTCCCGAGATAAGAAATTTATGGTACATGCCTTATAATTTCTGTCTTTGGTATTATGACAGAGTGAATGAAAAGCCTGATTATTCTCCTGCAATTCTTCATTTTGCAGGAACAGCCTTTAAACCATGGAACGGTACATATCCCATTTTTACAGAAAGGTTTCAGAAAAAAGAACAATTACATTCCATGAATGAATTAAAAAATGGACAAGCAGGATACTTTTATTTATGGCACGAATATGCAATCATGACAAACACAATTTTAGAAAAAATTGGTTATTAGAAGAATCACCAAAGGAGATACTCAAAAGGGTGTCTCCAAATTTTTGTGGTTGTGTTCGGCTTGTCGCTTAACGCTCAATTATGTATAGTACTACAAAAAAGTACAGTACTTGTAAAATCATTGTACAAAAGTATAATTGGTCTAGGAAAGGAGATGTGTTTATGCATTACACAGGAACAATTTGGCGGCCGCCGTATGAAGCGGCATCACTTTTGGTTGAGGTAACGGCAGGCTGTACGCATCATGGATGTAAGTTTTGTAGTTTGTATAATGATTTGCCGTTCAAATTCAGAATGTCCCCTATGGAGGATATTGAATGTGATTTGCAGGAGGTGAAAAGGGCAGTCAAAGGCTTAAGAAGCGGGCGTACAGACCGAGTATTTCTGACGGGAGCGAACCCATTCGTTTTGTCATATGACAAATTAGCCGCGATTGCGGAGTTAGTCCGCAAATATCTCCCGTCAGTTAAATCTATCGGCTCGTTTGCGAGGATTACGGATGTTACCCCTAAATCCGATGAAGAACTTACCAAACTGAGGGCTTTAGGGTATGACGGTCTGACAATAGGAATAGAAACGGGCGATGACGAAGCCTTGCAGTTTATGAACAAGGGATATGCATCGGCGGACATCATAGAGCAATGCCAGAGATTAGATGCAGCGGATATTCATTACAGCTTCTTTTACCTGGTAAGCATATCCGGGGCGGGCCGCGGGGAAATCGGAGCAAAATTGACAGCTGATGTATGCAATCAGATACACCCTATGCTTATCGGGGCGAATATGCTTACGATTTATCCTGATTCTGCGCTTTATGAAGAAATACAGCGTGGGAACTGGCAGGAAGAAGGCGAACTTGAGAAATACAAAGAGGTACGGACGCTTATTGAAAACTTGCGGATACCTACTATATTTGCGGCAATGGGGGCTTCCAATGCGTACCAGTTTCATGGAAAACTGCCACAAGATAAGGCAAGGCTGCTGTCATTTCTTGATGAAATCATAGATAATGTCAGCGAGGAAGAGCTACGGCGGTACAGACGAAATGTTCATCATCTGTAAATGAAACACCCGGTGGGTATAACTTTGCGGACAAAAGGACGTACAGAAGGGAGGAGTGACGGACATGCATTTTACCGGCAGAACTTGGCGGCCGCCGTATGAATCTTATTCGGTTATCATTCAAGCTGCCTCCGGCTGCACCTATAATAAATGCAAGTTTTGCAGCCTGTATAAAAACGAATGTTTCCGAATGTCGCCTATGGAAGAATTTGAGGAAGATTTGGCAGAGATAAAAAGCTATCAGCCATATGCAAGGAGAATATTCTGGACAGGGGCGAATCCATTTGCCATGAGTTACGAGAATTTAAAGCTTAGGGCTTTGACGGTGAGGGATTATCTGATCAAATGTCAGACAATGGCCATGTTTGCAAGTATCCGTGACATTAAAAACAAAGAGGTATGGCAGCTTAGGAAATTAAGGGCAATGGGTATTAACGGGCTGAGTATTGGTGTGGAAAGCGGCGATGACGAAACGCTTGCACTTGCAAATAAGGGATATACTTCGGCGGATATTCTGGAGCAGTGCAGGAAGTTGGATGAAGCAGGTATTGAATACTACTTTGTATATATGACAGGTCTTGCGGGAAAAGACGGCGGATACCGGAATGCAAGGAACAGTGCCGAGCTGTTCAGCAGGCTTAATCCGTATTTTGTTTCTGTGGACTCTCTTACGCTTTTTCCAGACACAGAGCTGTACCAGATGGCGCAGCAGGGGTTGTTCGTTCCTGCTGAAGAAAAAGAGCGTATCCGTGAATTGCAAATACTAATCAATAATCTCAATATACGCACACATTTGTTTGCAAATACAGTCTCGAATTTCACGCCAGTAACGGCATATCTTCCGTATGACCGTGAAAAGGTTACAAATGAACTGCAATATGTCATAGATAATACTGATGAAATGGAGATGAGGAAGTATAGAAATAATTTAAAATCTTTAGGATAAGGTTGCATTGAAGAGGATAGCAGACATTGCAAAGGAACCGGAAAGCAAGTATAATTGATATTATCTTGAAATAAGAAAATTCAAAATGAAAGAGAAGGATAATATGAGTTATGAAAAAGTGTATGCAATGAGTTTTGCGAAAATATATCCGCTGTTAGTTGCTAAGGCAGAAAAGAAGGGACGTACATTGGCGGAAGTGAATGAAGTGATCTGCTGGCTGACAGGATACGGCATAGAAGATATTGAAAATGCTGTCAATCATTCAGTTGCTTATGGGGATTTCTTCCGTAATGCGCCGCTGCCGAATCCAAAGAGGAAGTCCATCAAAGGCGTGATCTGCGGGGTACGTGTAGAAACGATCGAGGAGCCGCTGATGCAAGAGATAAGATATTTGGATAAGTTGGTTGATGAATTGGCAAAAGGGAAATCCATGGATAAAATCCTGATGAAGTGATACCGCGGATCAAAGAGGCGGCTGCATTTGCAGATCAAAGAATAGGAGTAATGTATGAGTATGATCAACAGAGAGGACATGCTGGAGCTGACCAGGCGGATGACGCCGGCCCGGACCTCCATTACGAGGATCGCCGGGTGTTACATAGACAGGGACGGAGAATTTGACGGGAGTTTCAATACCAATTTCCTGAAGCTTTCCGGTTCTGACAAGGCAAAGAATCTAAAGCTTGCCAAGACGGTGCCGTTTTCTGAAACGAATAAGAATCTGAAGAAATATGAGTTTAAGCCAGAAGCGCAGAGACCGGGAAGTATGTGGCAATTGCTCATGGCAATGAAGGAATGCGGACTGAAGAATGACGCGCTGATGGACACGTTCTATGATGTAGTTATGGAGAACTGTCATGCAGCTTCCGAATATGCTGTTCTTGTATTCCATGACCGGTATGATATTCCGGTAAAAGCAGCCGATAAGGAGAGGCTGGGAGAATCGGAGGACGTGTTTGAATATCTGATCTGTGTGATCTGTCCTCTTTCTGGAGAATATGAACCGGGAGAACCGGAGTGCGGATTCCTGTTTCCTGCATTCACAGACCGAAGCGGGGATTTGAATCATGTGAATATTTATCAGAAGAATTCGGACGGACCTCATATGGAGGTTGTGAAGGGAATTTTGGGAGCGGGAGAAGAAGGAGAATGATTCTGAAGAATAAGATGGAAGTCATCTGTTGGGAGAATAACGTGATCCCTGTGATTATCATCTGTCATTCCAGTATTTCCAGGCAGTATGTATATAGCCATTGGCATAAGGAACTGGAAATCTCATGGGTGTTCGAAGGCGAGGTTGAATTTTATAACGGCGGCAAACGGCGGCTCATCAAGAACCGGGGGATCAATATTGCCAACTCTGAGGAAGTACATTTTGCCATTCCGCAAAAAGGAACCCCCGACAGCGAAGAGATCGTCGGAATCACCATCCAATTGAACGATTCGTTCCTTAAAGGGCTGATCCCGGATATGGAAGGGCTTTATTTCGAGATTTCGTCTGACAGCGCAGAAGATGAACTGATAGAGAAGATGGAACGCATCTATGAATTATACAGACAGGGAGACAGGCTTGCGATCAAGCTTAAGATCCTTGCCATTGTGTGTGAACTGATTGCGGTTCTGTATGAAAAATGCAGAAAGAAGAAGAGTATTGTCCCGGTCAATCAGCAGAAGGATCGGGAACGGACGAAGATCATTATTGAATATCTGAACGCACATTATAAAGAAAAGCTGCTCCAGCAAGAGCTGGCGAAAAAATTCCATTTTTCCAGGGAATATTTTGCACGGTTTTTCAAACAGCAGACGGGAATGACATTTAAAGAGGATATGACCCAATACCGTTTGGGAAAAGCCATGGACGAGCTGCTGTATTCCGATAAAAAGGTGGTAGATATTGCCTGGAACAATGGATTTACCAGCGAATCACAATTTATCTCTTGCTTTAAGAATTCTTATAAAACGACACCCTCTGTCTACCGGAAGCTTCACCGGCAGGAACGAACTGAAAATGAATGACGCATATTATGTCACAAAAGCAATAGAAAGAGGCTACATTTCCAATATGGAATCGGGGAGCCGGATGCTATGATTGATTTAATTAATCATGAGGAGGTGTACATAATATGTTTATCTGCCAAACGGATCAACCGGTGGTACAAACAAAATATGGAAAGTTAAGGGGCTATTGTCTGGACGGCAATTACGCCTTTCATGGAATCCGGTATGCGAAAGCGAAGCGTTTTCACATGCCGGAAGAGCCGGAAGCCTGGGACGGTGTAAAAGACGCTCTGTCTTATGGTCTGGTCTGCCGTATCATGAAAGAGCACATACCCTGTGATGAAGTCAGGATCAGCCATCGGTTTTGGCCTATGAGCGAGGACTGCCAGTATCTTAATGTCTGGACGCCTGTTCTTAACAAGGACGCGAAGAAGCCGGTCATGGTCTGGCTGCACGGAGGAGCATTCGACGAGGGCTCGTCCATTGAACACATCGCTTATGACGGCGAGAATTTAAGCCGTTACGGAGATATGGTTGTGGTCAGCCTGAATCACCGTCTGAATATCCTGGGCTATTGGGATCTGTCAGAGTTAGGAGATGAATACTGGAATACCGGCAATCTCGGGAATGCAGACATCGTGGCCGCCCTTCGCTGGATTCGGGATAATATTGAAGAATTCGGCGGCGACCCGGATAATGTGACCTTATTTGGGCAGTCGGGAGGCGGCATGAAGGTCTGGTCTCTGATGCAGACGCCGGAAGCCAACTGCCTGTTTCACAAGGGGATCATCCAGAGCGGTGTTATCGTAGATCATTTTGATTCGAACAAGGAAGCCAACCATGCTATGATAGAAGAACTGAGACGAAGGGGTCTGGCTGACGGAGCGCGTTTGGAAACTATGCCCTATGAGCAGTTGACCGCCGTGTACAGTGAGATCGCAGAAAAATTGACTGCGGAAGGTTATATGGTGGTACGCGGTCCGTTGGAAAATGATTACTATCTGGGAAATCCTATCAAAAGAGGTTTTTGCAGCCGGGCGCAGCAGATTCCGGTCATCGTCGGAAGCGTCTTCGGGGAGTTTGAAGAGTCGCCGGAAATTGCCTGCAAGCATAGTTACCGGGAGGATGAGATCGATTCAATTCTTGAAGAGCATTACGGCGCGGCGGCACAAAAGCTTAATGCTTTGTTTGGAAAAGCTTATCCAGAGAAACATAGGATGGATCTGATGGTTCTGGATTCTCTTATCCGCTGTGCGGATATAAGTTTTATCGAGGAACGCTGTAAGACAGAGGGAAGCAAGACGTATTCATACCTGTTTAACTATGAATTTGCATTTAATGGAGGTACTCCTGCATGGCATTGCGCCGATATCCCGTTCTTCTTCCGCAATACGGATAAGCTGCCGATCTGCCAGGATTCGGAAGACGTGAAACCTCTGGAAGAGAGGATATTCGCTGCATGTACCGCATTTGCCCGGAACGGAAAACCGGAGATTCCAGGTATAGAATGGCCGGAATGCACACCGGGGAAGGAACATGTAATGATTTTTGACAGAACATGTGAAGTCAGGACGAATTTTGATCATGAGTTAGTCCAATATCATAAAGAAAATACAAAGTCAATATTGCCTTAGATCAGATAGACGAGGAATAAAAGCAAGCGGCAGGAATCGGAGAAATATTTCGGTTCCTGCCGTTTTTGGTGTGCCCGGTGGGCACACGTTCTAACGGGTGAAAGTCCCCAATCCGCC
>CANDQP010000166.1 GCA_947388185.1 uncultured Dorea sp.
CGCCGGGAATGAGAATCATAGAGCAGGAGCTTTCAGATGAACTGGGAGTAAGCAGAGGGCCGATACGGGAAGCGCTTCGGCAGTTAGAGCAGGAGGGGATGGTTGAATACACCAGGAATGTGGGATGTTCGGTCAGAGAGATTACTCTGCAGGACGTGTATGAGACGTATCTGCTCCGCTCGAATTATGAGATGATCGCCGTCCGCCTGTATGAGGCTCAGTTCACGGAGGAAGAGATCGCGAAGATGGAAGAAGCGGTAGAACTGATGAGGAATCTGACCATAGAGAATTATAGTGATGTGGTTTCTTATGGGTGTATGCTGCATGCGGTTATCATTGAGAAGGCAGGACTTGCGCGCCTGACGAAGGCATGGTCAGATCTCGAGTACGGGGAGATCTTAAGCTGTAATGCAGGATTCGTAGATAAGCAGTCGGTCATAGAGCGTCAGTATCCCATTCACCGCGATCTGGTTGATGTCTGTAAGACGCGGGATGTGGATGCCGTATGCCAGGCGATCTCGGACCACTATATGGTGACGGTCAAGCGGCTTAAGAATGAGGAACAGGGAGGGGCTTGACCTGTTATATGTGATCAGAACCGGCGGCATATCTTCTTAAAATGATAATTTCGGATGGTTTCTTCTATTTTAGCATGACCGCGTACACGGATTGGGAAATGCTCTCCGTTTTCCAGGATGCAGCAGCGGTCTTCAAAACTTAAGATATAGTCCGCGTTTAACAGGATCCCTTTGTTGATGAGGATAAAACGTGAGTCGTCTTCTGACAGCCGCATGAATTCCGATATGGTCATGCGGCTTCTTAAGGTGGTGTTATCCTTAAGGCTGATATTCAGATAATGGGCATCTGTGACGACAGAGATTATGTCGTGGAGAAGGACCGGAAGAGTCTTGCGTCCGCTGTTGATCTCCATATACTTCGGCTGCGGGAGAAGTATCTTCAAGGCATCCTGCAGAACGGCGGTTACCCGTTCTCCGGAAATAGGCTTGACGATATATTCGAAAGCATGGCAGTAAAATGCATCCGGCATGAAGTTCATACTGGAGGTCAGGAAGATCAGAATACAGTTGTTGTCTTGTTCTCTCATTTTTAACGCGGCGGTGATACCGCTCATCTCTTCCAGATAGATATCCATGAAGACGATAGAATACCTGTCCTTTTTAAAGGTGCCGAGAAAGTCTTCCCCGTTGGTGAAGCAATGGATGTCAAACTGCAGTTGGTTTTGCACGGCGAAGTCCCGGCAGATCTGCCCGATCTTATCTAAGCAGATCGGTTCATCATCGACGAAAGCAATCTTCAATTCATCTCACCCCCGGTTTCTAAAAGTTCTGGTTTGATTCTATCATAAATGTAATGTTTTTGCCAGAAAATTGATGTTCCTGCCAAAATGGTTTCTGTAATATGGAATTATGAATATAATAGGGACATATTTTGGGTTTGGAGGAAATGCTATGAGAAAAGGCAAATTCAGCATATTTACTGGTCTATTACTATCGGTCTGCCTGTTGCCCGTCAGTGTGCCGAGTGTATTCGCGGAAGAGACAGAACAGAAAGCGCCGGTTGTCTATGATTCCGGGACGGGTTATATCGCGGAGAAGATCACTCATCCGGACAAGGATGTCATGACGGCCGACGGTATCGTGGACTACACAGGAAACGGTACGTTAGGAGCGAATCTGGAGGATGGTCAGGGGGACCGGGGGCAGAATTATTCCTGGGGGTCCATCGGCTACGGTGATTATATGTATATCGGAACATGTTACGGAGCCTGGACGTCCACGCTGCAGTTTATGAAAATGAGTCTGGGACATAATTTTGATGATGATGTGATGCAGAAGGCGTTGGATACATATTATCATGGACATATGTATACGGCTCAGGAGGACGGTGTGGATTCGCTTGGAATCCTGCTGAAGCTGAATGTCAAGACCGGGGAAGTGAAGATTCTGATGTCCAAGGATCTGACAGGGCAGAACACTATCTTCAGAAATGCCGTGGAATTCAAGGATAAGCTGTATTTCTGCGGAGCGGTCAATACGATCCCCTGTATCTTCCAGGTGGATCCGAAGACAGATGAATGCAGGCAGGTCTATGCGGGGATGACGCTTGAAGAGTATATGGCGGCGTACCAGAAGGGTGTATCCGTAGGAATTCGAGGAATGTGTGTGTATGAGGATAAGCTGATCGTAAGCTGTATCAATACCAAAGGCGCTGTGATCTGTGAGTCCGAGGACCCAACGGATCAGGATTCCTTCAAGGTGATTGCGACAGACGAGGAGCTGTTCCATTATCCTGCATACAATTACTGCGACAGCATATACGGCGGATCGATCTTCGATATGACACAGTATGGGAAGAGTCTCTATGTATCCATCTGTACAGGGAAACCTGAGAATGCGGCAGACGAGAATACCATGCAGTCTTTTGCGCTTGTCCGCGGGGATGTGCATGAGGACGGGAGCTGGAAATGGACCAGTGTGGCCGGAGATCAGGAAAAGGACGGAGCAAGGTATACATTTGGGATCGACCCGGAGCGCACAAGGAGCGGCGCGGCCAATCTGATTGCATTCAACGGATACCTCTATATCGGAGAGTATAACGACGAGGAGATTGCGGTAGAGAGGATGCTGTTCGACAATGATTTTACCTTCATGAACCTGAATTTTGAGCAGTCGATCAATTTCTACAGAATGGATGAAGATGAGAATATGGAGCTGGTTGTTGGGGATGCCGACCAGATGTTTCCGGAAGGGGGATTATCCGGGCTTGGTTCGGGATTCGGCGACCATGAGAATCAGTACATCTGGAAGATGGCGGAGTATGATGGAAAATTATATGTGGGGACTTATGATGCCAGCAGCTTCCTGCTTCCTCTTGATGAGTATATGAATGATGAGAATGTGTCTGAGGAGTGGAAGAAGGAAGTGGACCAATATGTCGAAACGCTGTGCAGTGACTACCAGGGAGTTCCGGACAGCGCGGCTGCCTGCGCCGAATATCTGGACGAGGCGACTTTCGGATTTGACCTGTATGTGACGGAGGACGGGGTCCAATATACGAAGATTACGGACGACGGGTTCGGAGATCCCTATAATCATGGCTGCCGTGCATTTGGGATTACGGATGACGGGCTATACGTGGGGACGGCGAACCCGTTCTACGGAACGCAGGTGTGGAAACTGAGCGAGAAGACGGATACGCAGGGGGAGCCGAAGGAGACGAAGAGGTCGAAGGAAGCAGAGCAAACGAAAGGTTCCGGGAATGCGGCGGTATGGGTGATCGCGGGAGCGGCTGTGGCAGCGGCTATTCTGGCCGTATGGATAAAGAAGAGGAATCGGTCTTGACAAAATGGATGATCCTGGTATATATTATTTAACAAGTAAAAGGGAGTAACTAGCGTCTTAAGGATTCGAGACGTTTACGATATCGTCAGTACGATGGCGCCTGCCATCCGTGTCGTAATGAAATGGTGAGACTTTTATTGCATAGTTTCATATGCAATAGAGGTCTCTTTTTTGTTTTCAAATATGTAAAATATGGGAAAGCTAATAGAAAGAGACGTCTATGTGCAGAGTATTCATGTAAGCGCGGAACTGTTATGATATGGCGGACAACAGTTTCCGGAGAAAGAGAGGGAATGTATATGCTGACAAGTGAGCAGGCGAGAAAGAACCAGGAGCGGTACGGATACAACGAACTGGCGGAGGGGAAGCAGAAAGGTGTTCTGCAGATATTCCTGGAGCAGTTCAAGGATTTTCTTGTGATGATCCTGATCATAGCGGCGGTGGTATCGGGATTCTTAGGAGACGGCGAGAGCGCGGTTGTAATATTCGTGGTGATCACGATAAATGCAATCCTTGGTACGGTGCAGACGGTGAAGGCAGAGCAGTCCTTGAACGGGCTTAAGCAGTTGTCGGCGCCTGTCGCGAAGGTGGTCAGGGACGGCAGCCTGGTGCAGATCCCTTCCAGGGAGGTCACGGTGGGCGATGAAGCAGTGATCGAGGCGGGGGACTGTATTCCGGCGGACGGGAGATTACTTAGCTGTGCGAGCCTTAAGACGGACGAGAGCGCGCTGACGGGCGAGAGCCTTCCCGTAGAGAAATCTCTGAAAATGGCGCCGAAGGACGCGGCGCTTGGAGATCAGACGAACCGGGTGTTCTCCGGAAGCTTTGTCACTTACGGAAGAGGAACCTATGAGGTGACGGCGATCGGAATGGAGACGGAGGTCGGAAAGATCGCGAGGCTTCTTAAGACAGCCTCCGAGAAGCGGACGCCGCTGCAGGTGAATCTGGATGAATTCGGAAAGAAATTATCTGTCATCATACTGGTTTTCTGCGGAATTCTATTTGGGATGAACATCCTGCGGGGCGGTTCTGCGGTGGAAGCATTTCTCTTCGCGGTAGCGCTTGCGGTAGCGGCGATTCCTGAGGCGTTAAGCTCCATTGTCACTATCGTGCTGTCGTTTGGAACGCAGAAGATGGCGAAGGAGCATGCGATCGTGAGGAAGCTCCAGGCGGTGGAAGGACTTGGAAGCGTGTCGGTGATCTGTTCGGATAAGACGGGAACGCTGACGCAGAATAAGATGACCGTAGAGGATTATTATGTGGATGGAAGGAGGATCCAGGCGGAGAAGATCAGCCTTGGCAGCCGTAATCAAGAGCTGCTTCTTCGGTTCAGCATCCTCTGTAACGATTCTACGAATGAAGAAGGAACAGAGATCGGGGACCCGACAGAGACGGCGCTTATTAATCTGGGGCATCAGCTTGGGGTAAATGTGGCAGAAGTGAGAAGAAGATATCCAAGACTGTCGGAGCTGCCGTTTGACAGCGACAGGAAGCGGATGTCTACGGAGCACAGGATGCGGCTGCCGGAAGATAGACCGGAGTATGACGGGAATGACAGCCGTGCGTCGGATGCGGACGGAGTATCGGACGGCGGAAAAGGGCAGTCAGATGCCGGAAGCAAACGAATCATAGTGGTTGTGAAGGGCGCTGTAGATATGCTGTTAGACCGGATCGTTTATATTAGGTGCGGCGGATCCGGAAATGATACGCAGGAAGGCAGCATGCCGGGAAGGGAGACAGAGAGTCCGGAAGTAAGGAAGATCACACAGGAAGATAAGACTGAGATAGAACGTCAGAATCTGGAATTCTCCCGGGAAGGACTGAGGGTCCTCGCATTTGCATATAAGGAATTGGACAATGAGCGGGAATTGACCCTGGAGGATGAGAAGGATCTGACATTCCTGGGGCTGATCGCTATGATGGATCCACCGCGGGAAGAGTCGAAGGAGGCTGTCGGCAGATGTATCCAGGCGGGGATCAAGCCGGTCATGATCACGGGAGACCATAAGATCACGGCCGCGGCGATCGCGAAGCGGATCGGGATTCTTAAGGATGAATCGGAGGCC
Organism: uncultured Dorea sp.; assembly: GCA_947388185.1. Taxonomy (GTDB): domain Bacteria; phylum Bacillota; class Clostridia; order Lachnospirales; family Lachnospiraceae; genus Sporofaciens. The sequence continues at coordinate 5,429 of CANDQP010000166.1, forward strand.
TGTGAGGGAGCTGTCATTGAGAATATGTCAGATGAGGAGCTTAAGGAATTCGTGGAGGGAATCTCGGTGTACGCAAGGGTGTCGCCTGAGCATAAGATCCGTATCGTGCGGGCGTGGCAGGATAAGGGAAATATCGTGGCAATGACAGGAGACGGCGTCAATGACGCACCGGCGCTGAAGCAGGCGGATATCGGCGTCGCCATGGGTATCACGGGAAGCGAGGTATCAAAGGATGCGGCGGCGATGGTGCTGACGGATGATAATTTTGCAACGATCGTCAAAGCGGTGGAGAATGGCAGGAATATTTACCAGAATATCAAGAATGCGATCCAGTTCTTGTTATCCGGCAACTTTGCCGCGATCCTGGTGGTATTATTCGCTTCTGCCGCGGGACTTCCTGTGCCTTTTGAGCCGGTGCATCTGCTGTTCATCAATCTTCTGACGGACAGTCTGCCGGCGATCGCGCTGGGACTTGAGCCGCACCGGACGGAGGTTATGGCACAGAAGCCAAGGGCGGGGAAGGAGTCTATCCTGACGAAGGATTATCTGCTGAGTATCGGGACGGAAGGTCTGTGCATCGGAGTGTTCACGGCGGCCGCATTTCTGATCGGTTACCGAAGCGGCGATGCGGGACTTGCAAGCACGATGGCATTCGGAACGCTGTGTGTCAG
>CANDQP010000167.1 GCA_947388185.1 uncultured Dorea sp.
TACCTTTTTTACAGCTAAAAATGTAACATTCTATCATATAACCTTGTCCATTTTACCCCCCCCCTGCCAATTTTGTCAATATCTAAAGAGGAAGTTCAGCCAAATCTTGGAAAATCTTGGAATATCATGGAAAGTCCTGTAGAAACATGCTACACTTTTTAATGAATTCAGCAAAGGAGCGTTTAAATGATGGAAAAACATACGAATACGATAGACATGTGGATCACCGCACATGAAGATGAACTGGTCCGTACAGCCGACCACATATTCCGGCATCCGGAGACAGCCTATCAGGAAGTACGGTCTTCGAGATTCTTAGCAGAATTTCTTGACAGATATGGATTTCAGATTGAATGGAACACTGCCGGGATCGCTACTGCATTTACCGCCCAATGGGGCAGCGGCAGACCAGTGATCGGATTCCTGGCAGAATATGATGCTCTGGCAGAGATCGGGCACGCCTGCGGGCATAACCTTCTCGGCACAGGAGCTGCCGCCGCTGCCTGCGCCCTTAAGACAGACCTTGAGACCCGTAACATCCCCGGAACGATACGGGTGTATGGATGTCCGGCAGAGGAGATCCTGTCCGGCAAGATCGTCATGAACGATCACGGTGTCTTCAATGATCTGGATGCAGCCGTTACCTGGCATCCCTTCGACCGCAACCGGGTCAGCAACGATATCTGGCAGGCCCAGGATATCAAGAATTATACCTTCCACGGAATCAGCGCCCATGCATCCCGCTCACCGGAGGAAGGGCGGAGCGCGCTGGATGCCGCGGAGCTTATGAATATCGGGGTTAACTATCTGAGAGAGCACGTCCCCGGCGATGTACGGATGCATTATGCCTACATCGACAACGGACTGCCCGCCAACGTCGTACCGGACTATGCCCGGACGAATTATTTCATCCGTTCCTCCAGACGGCCGCGGACCGATGATGCCAGCCGGCGGGTCGACGACTGTGCCAGGGGCGCCGCCTTGATGACCGGAACGACCGTAGACGTCGAACTTGTCAGCAGCTGCAAGGAGATGAAGGTGAACCGGGTCCTGACAGAGCTTTATTATCAGGCAATGTCACAGATCCCCGTACCCGTCTACACGCAGGACGAGTTAGATTACGCCGCCAGACTTACCGCCGAAGCAGGGCTTTCCAATAACGGGATATATTTTGCGGGATTAGAGCCGCTGGAAGATGAACCAGTTCCAATTTCCATCGGAACGGACGCAGCCGAAGTCAGCCACACCGTTCCGCTTATCACCATCAGCGCCGCCGCTATGTGCAAGGGCACGCCCCTGCATCACTGGGCCGCCGCCAAACAGGCCGGTATGAGTATCGGACACAAGGGTATGCTGTACGCGGCAAGATGTATGGCTGAGGGAACAAGATTATTGATCGAGAAACCAGAATATCTGAAGAAGGCATGGGAAGCTCACCGTCGCTAAAGACATAACCATCCTTTCACCGTGTAAGCTTCCGGATCCAGTTCCCGTAATGGGATTCCAGGAACGCCGGCACACACTTGAATATCTGGTCTGCATTCAGGCAGCATACCACCGCCGCCGGAGAGGCTTTCACCACGAACGCCATCACAAAGGACAAGGGCAGTACGATCAGCCAGATACTGATCAGATCCATCTTCACGACGAACATCGCGTTCCCGCCTCCGCGGATGATCCCGTTATTCGTCGGCATCTGATAGGACATTCCTACACATACGGCGCTCAGGATGATCAGGAATACATCCGCCATCTCCTTGGTCGCCGGCTTCAAGTCATACAGGCTGAGAACCGGTATCCTTATGAAGAATAAGAAGATCCCCGACAACACGCCGATCACGACGAACATTCTCTGAAGCCGCCCGGAATACTCCCTGACCTTCGCGATGTCGCCCGTCCCCACCGTCTTCCCGATTATCACAGATGCCGCGGAAGCCGCACCCACCGCCGTAGACTTCACCATCAGGAAAAGCGTCGACGCCGCACTGTTCGCTGCGATCGCCGACGCAGTCATATGTCCAAGGATCACCGTCTGAAGCGCCGTGTTAAGCCCCCACAAGCCCTGGACCAGCAGCATCGGTGCCGTGATCCGGCAGTAATCTCCCGCAAGGAGCCTGTCAGACCGCAGGTAATCTCTGAGACAGAGTCTCAACCCCTCACCCCTTGTCCTGGCTGACAATCTGTAAATATAGCAGATCAGCACCCCGCATTCGATCATCCGTGCCGCAAGAGTACCGATCGCAGCGCCGGATACTCCCAATCTCGGCGCTCCGAAATTCCCGAATATCAACACATAATTGATCCCGCAATTTACAAAAAATGTCAGGACAGACAGTTGAAATGCGATCTTCACCGTCTCCGTGCTGCGAAGTGTAGCCAGAAGCAGCTGCGTCACGGCGAAGAACAGGTAGGTGAAGCGAATGATCCCCAGGTATCTCACCCCTTCCTGGATGATCGGCTGATCCGCCGTGAACACCCCAAGTATCCTTCCCGGAAATGCACTGACCAGGACGAACAGCACCGCCCCGATCATGAGCGCCGCATGCATCGCTGCCGCCGCGATCTTCTTAAGCGGCTCTGTCTGCCGCTTCCCCCAGTATTGGCTCCCGAAGATCACCAGCCCGTCCCCCAGCGCCATGATAAGCTGCTGATATATGAACTGGATCTGATTGACCGCCGCCACGCCCGCAAGCGCCGTCTCGCTGTACGCGCCCAGCATGATATTATCCGCCAGGTTCACGCTTAAGGTGACTACATTCTGCAGCACCAGCGCGATATAGATAGAAAAGAAATTCCTGTAAAATGAATGGTTCTTCATAATTCGTCTCCTTATTTTTCCCGTCCACATTTTACCACAATCCGGCATTCCGTCAAAGTTTTTTGTCAAAATTTGTAAAAACACTTGCAAATCTAAAAATCCATGTTATAATAACAGTAATCATTACTATTTTATAAAATTAGGAGGTACTTATCATGGAATTAAAAGGAAGCAAGACAGAAGCGAACCTGCAGGCGGCATTCGCAGGCGAATCCCAGGCAAGGAATAAATACACCTACTACGCATCCAAGGCTAAGAAGGACGGCTATGTACAGATCGCCAATATCTTTGAAGAGACTGCAGCCAACGAGAAGGAACACGCTAAGATGTGGTTCAAGCTGCTCCACGGCGGCGCAGTACCGTCCACCGTCGAGAATCTTAAGGACGCGGCAGACGGCGAGAACTATGAGTGGACAGATATGTACGCAGAATTTGCCAGGACAGCGCGGGAAGAAGGATTCGATGACATCGCCCTTCTCTTTGAAGAGGTCGGCAAGATCGAGAAGGAACACGAAGAGAGATACCGTAAGCTTCTGGCGAATATCGAAGGCGGCCTTGTATTCTCCAGAGAGGGAGACTGCATCTGGCAGTGCTCGAACTGCGGCCACATAGCAGTAGGCAAGCAGGCGCCGGAGGTATGCCCGGTATGCGCACACCCGCAGGCTTATTTCCAGATCAAGGCAGAGAATTATTAATACAGCGTTGAAGAGGCAGAAGGAGCCGCCGGAATATATGATTTCCGGCGGCTCCTTTGCTTCTGATATGTTATTTCCCTTGCATCTTCTTGATCACCTTAAGCCTGGTGAATTCTTCTCTTTCCTTCTCCTCCAGTGCATTGTTGATCGTATACACCAGATTACTGTACATCGGGATCGTGATATTCTTCAGCGCATTCGCCCTCTTCTGGGTCTTCTTGATATTCGCCGCAAGACGGTACGCCGCATTCTCCACCTCTGCCAGCTTGATGGTCAGGTTCTTCACCGCCCGGAATGCTTCCCGGGCGATATCAATAGACTCCCGCGTCGTACCAAACGCATAGGTCAGGTCATTCTGCCTGTCGTCATACTTGATATGCGGTATCTCCGTCCCCATGATACTTCTGGTCTGGATCCGAATGGATTCCTCGATCGGAACGGTAAATGCAAGCTCTTCTACCTTGCTGATGCCCTGCTCGATATTCGCCCGCTGCAGGCACGCATATGCCCTGGTAAATGTGATGTCGATCTCTTCCTGGATGTTCTTCGCCTCGTCGATCAGCTCCATCAATTCCTTCAGAAGAATATTCCGCTTCTTATCCATAAGGTCATAGCCCTGATGCGCCAGCGCAAGAGAATTCTTGGCCAGCATCAGATTACCTTTGGTAGGAAATTCTCTTGGATCCATATGAAGTCCTCCTTCTTTATACTGCCTCTACACCTCATCCACAACAGAGCGGGCAAGCGGATAGTATTTGTCTATCAACTGTGTATCGATCCTGTCCAATTCCTCCTTCGGCAGGAATCCCAGAAGCTGCCATCCGAAGTCCAGCGTATCCTGGATCGTCCGGTTCTCCGTCGGTCCCTGGCCGATATAATGCTTCTCGAACTCTTCTCCGAATTTCAGGTATTTCTTATCCAACGGCGACAGCTCATCTTCACCGATAACCGACGCCAGGTTCCTCGCCTCTCCCACCTTGGCATAGGCAGAGAACAACTGGTTCGCAAGTCCCTGATGATCCTCCCTTGTATAACCCTCTCCGATACCGTCCTTCATCAGACGGGACAGAGACGGCAGGATACTGATGGGCGGATAGATCGCCTGCCCATGTAAGTTCCGGTCAAGAACGATCTGCCCCTCCGTGATGTATCCGGTAAGATCCGGGATCGGATGGGTGATATCGTCATTCGGCATGGTCAGGATCGGAAGCTGCGTCACAGACCCGGAAGCGCCCTGCACGATTCCCGCACGCTCATAGAGGGTCGCCAGTTCACTGTAGAGATATCCCGGATATCCCTTTCTCGAAGGGATCTCTCCCTTCGAAGAAGATACCTCACGCATCGCCTCCGCAAATGAGGTCATATCCGTCAGGATGACCAGGATATGCATATTGCACTCGAACGCCAGATACTCCGCCACCGTAAGCGCAACCTTCGGCGTGATCAGACGTTCCACCACCGGGTCATTCGCCAGGTTCAGGAACATACACACGTGATCGGATACTCCGCTCTCGTCGAAGGTCTTGCGGAAGAACTCAGCAACGTCATGCTTGACGCCCATAGCGCCGAATACGACCGCGAAATTCTCATTCGTCCCGTCGCCCAGGGACGCCTGCTTGACGATCTGCGCCGCTAACTGGTCATGCGGAAGCCCGTTTCCAGAGAAGATCGGAAGCTTCTGCCCCCGGATCAGCGTCGTCAGTCCGTCGATCGCCGAGATCCCCGTGCGGATATAGTTCCTTGGATACTCTCTGCGCACCGGGTTCAGCGGCAGGCCGTTGACGTCTCTTTTCTCCGCCGCTACGATCCTTCCCAATCCGTCGATCGGCACGCCGACACCGTTGAATGTCCGCCCCAGCACCTCCGGGGATACCGCAACCTCCATCGGATGTCCGCTTAATTTCGTGTGTGTATTGCGAAGAGACATATTCTCCGTCCCCTCGAATACCTGTATGATCGCCTTATCCTCATATAATTCGATAATACGTCCCATCTTCTTCGTATTACCGTCTACTACAAATTCTACGATCTCATCAAAGAACGCACCCTGCAGCCCTTCCAGTACTACAAGAGGTCCGTTAATATTACTGAGTCCCAGATATTCTATTGCCATGTACGGTTCCCTCCTTATGCATTCTTCGCAATCACTCTATTATAGAAATCATCAATATCCTTCTTATACAGATCCAGAAGCTGCAGGTTATCATTCGCCACATCATACTTGATGGCGATCACCTTCTCGAAGATCCCCTCTGCTTTCAGGACAGACATGGGCTGCCCCATCGCTACAAGATGCCTTGCCGTCCGGTACAGATGCAGGATCACATCCATCATCTTGAACTGCTTCTCCATGGATACACAGGTATCGTCCTTGTGAAATGCATTCTGCTGCAGGAATCCCAGACGAATCACCTTCGCGATCTCCAACACCAGTTTTTGATCGTCGGGAAGCACATCCCCGCCGATCAGCTTCACGATCTCCATCAGGCTGCTCTCCTGATTCAGCAGGGCC